>JBBSHK010000243.1:0-5355 GCA_038253185.1 Anaerolineae bacterium
ATGTTGGATTCACAGCAGCGCGAGCACCCCATCGAACGAACCAGTCAAGTCGTGACGAGCGATGAATTAGTCGAAGCGCAACACGCCGTCAAGACCGTCTATATTGACAATCTCGTCAAGCAGTATATCGTTTCGCTGGTGGACGCCACGCGGCATCATCCCGATGTCTATCTGGGCGCCAGCCCGCGCGGTTCGCTCGCACTATTGAAAACCTCGCAAGCGCGCGCGGCGATGGCTGGGCGCGAGTACGTAATTCCCGACGATGTTAAAGACCTTGCGGAATTTACACTGGCGCATCGCCTGATCATCAGCCCCGCGGCGCGATTAAAAAATGTGGATGCGCGCGTCGTCGTTAACGAGCTGGTCAATTCGGTGCCTGTTCCCGGCGCACGCGCTCGCTAATTCGCCCGGCTGGAAATAAAAAAAGGCTGCCTCTGTGGCAGCCTTTTTCTTTTAAATAAATTTTGATCCAGCCAGCATGACAGTCTACGCTCCAAGTTATTCTCGCTATCTCCAGCCCACACGATTCCTCTTGTCAAGCCACAAAAGTTCGTAACGCGCGGGCGCTAAATCTTACGGCGCGTACGCGATAGCCACGCGATCAACTCAGGCGAAAATAGAGCAGCAAACCCAGAGCGATCAATACCACGACCATCAACAACAACAATACCACGCGGCGCTGGCGCACGTCAGCACTCGCGCGAGAATCAAAACTTGCGCCGCCCGCAAAGGTCGGAGCAAAACGCGGCTCATTAACAGGCTCCGGCATTTTGCGGACGCCCTCGCGCAACTTGCGCACGCGGTGAAAGGTTCGCGCTTCGCGCGCCTGCGTGTTTTCTGGATTGATAGCAAGCACTTGCTCCAGGCAGGTCAAGGTCTCGTCGATATTATCTGCCGTGCGCGCGCGTCCCAGCCACGCTCCTTCACTGCGCGGCGATTTTTCTGTCGCCTGAACAAATATTGTATAGGCGCGCGCCTTGTCACCTGCGCCTAGCGCGCGCTCACCTTCCGCCACCATCTCGGCTGCGGGATCAACCGGCGCGGAAGGCACAGCTTCGGATTCGAGTCCGCTCGGAATCGCGCACTTTTGTTCCTGTTCGCGTGTCACCGCTTCGAGTCCGGCGCGTGCGCGCGCGTTTGCCGGATTGCGCGTGAGCACTTGTCTTAAGGCGACGTGTGCTTCGTCGGGATCGTCCGCCGTCGCCGCCTGCCAGAGTAGTGCTTCTTCGCGTGTGGCGTCGAGTTCCGCCGCGCGACGAAAAAGATGGTGCGCCTCGCGCGTGAGTCCGACTTGAGCCAACTTTTGAGCGACGGTTTCCAGTTCCCCGGCGTCCGGCTTTAATGCGGACGCCGCGCGCGTCACAGCTTGCTGCATCACTTGTTCGCGCAGCGCGACATCGTTCGCGTCCACCGCCGACGCATAAGCCAAGCTCACCAGTGCGTCGTCGGCATCGGGGGTGGTCGCCGCGCGCCCACGCCACCCCGCCGCCAGATCGGGCACCAATTCGCTCGCACGCGCGTACGCCGCGTACGCGGTTTCCGTCTCGCCACGCTGCTGCGATTCACGCGCGCTCTCGATCAACGTCGCGTATTCGTCCCAAGTCTTGGCATCAACGCTCGTGGTGTTTTGTTCCATCCGTCTCTACATCTGCGCGCGCCGGCAGCCATACGCTAAAGATGCTGCCTCGACCTTCGATGCTCTGGACGCTGATGCGCCCTCGATGCGCTTCGACGATGCGACGCGCATACGCCAGCCCGATGCCGAGACCACCAATCTGTCGCGTCAAAGGATCTTCCGCCTGATAAAACGAATCGAACACCTGCGGGAGTTTATCTTTCGGAATGCCAACGCCCGTGTCCGCCACATCGATCACTTGCCCCTCCTCCGCCACGCGCGTGCGTACCATGATGCGCCCGCCCTCACCGGTAAAATTAATCGCGTTGCTGATGAGATTTGAAACGACGCGAATCATTTTGGTACGATCGAGTGGAATGCGCGGCAGTTCCGGCGTCAAACGCGTCAGCATTAATAATTTTTTCTGCTCCATCTGCGCGCGATAAAGTTTCACTGCCGCCAACGCAATTTCGTTCAGCTCTCCCGGCTCACCCAGAATCTCGACTACGTCTGATTGCAGCTGCGCGAAGGAGAGCAAGTCCTGAATCAATTCATTCAG
This sequence comes from Anaerolineae bacterium, assembly GCA_038253185.1. GTDB lineage: Bacteria > Chloroflexota > Anaerolineae > UBA4142 > SHND01 > JBBSHK01. The sequence goes on from JBBSHK010000243.1 coordinate 2,175, forward strand.
ATGGTTCGCCGAATTTTCGATCATCACTAAATAACGATGTTGGTCCTCAGTCAGTCCGCCGAGAAAACCGTCGCCAAGGATCGAAGCCGCCGCCATGATCTCCGTGAGAGGCGTGCGCAATTCGTGAGAAATGATCGCGAGGAACGCCGCTTTCAGCCGGTCGAGTTCATCACTGGACAGGTTGCGCGGAACGAGCGGTTTTTTTTCCTCAAACGGCGATGACACGATTACGTCCGGCGCGCTTTGCCGCGCGCGTAGCTTGTTCCGCCAGCGCAAACAGATCATGCACCGACGCGCACTTGTCGCGCGGGTAGCTCGCCACACCAATGCTCGCGGTCACTTGCCAAGGACCATCGGGCATAGTCACTTCCAACTCCGCAATCGTGCGACGCAAGCGCTCGGCGACCACCAACGCGTTCTCGCGCGTCGCCATCACCAGCAGAATGCCAAGCGAATCGACATCGAGCCGCCCCACCAGATCGATGTAACGCAAGCGCGGGCGCGCCACGCGCGCGACTTGCGCCATCACCTCATCACCTCCGTTTGGACCGAGTTCCAGATGCAATTTTCCAAAATCGTCGACATCCAATTGCAACGCCGCAAGCGATTGTCCAAAACGCCAACTGCGCCGGAACTCGCGGTCGGCGCGCTCGAAAAAATGTGCGCGCGTGAGCTGTTGTGTGACCGGGTCCGAGGGCGTGAGGCGCTGCACGCGCGAATGGGCCCGCGCCAACTCAATCGAGAGCGCAGCTTCCTGCGCGAAGTGATGGATCAAGCCCAACGTCGCCGGCGAGAGTGACTCTTCCGACGCCGTCGCAAAAGCAATCGCGACTCCGAGCACGTGATGCGCGTAAACGAGCGGCAGCGCCAGCACCGGTTGCGCTTCCTGCCGCGTGCCCGCGCGGTCCACTGTGTCCACCGACTGCCACACGACCTCGCGCGCCGCCGCGACTTGCCAAGCAAAATCGTCGCCGAGCGTTTGCACGTACGTGCGCGCAGCTTCGGCGCGATCGACATAACCGTGCGAGGCGGCAATGTGAAATTGCCCGTCATCGTGCGCTAAGAGCACGACCGTGTGCGCGGCGTGGACCAGCTGCGCCAACTCGGCGGCGAAAAGAGCGAGCAGTTGATTCAGCTCCTGCCCGAGCATTGCCGCGTCCAAGAAACGGCGCGGCGCGTCGGTGGTCACACTCGAATTGTCCACCCGCAGAATTTCGCTTACGGGGCTGGCTTCGGGCGGGAGCGGACGACCCGCCGCCCGGTCGATCAGCACGGCAAGGCGTATGAAATCGTCCAAGGGCTTGAGCAAATAATCGAATGCGCCTTCCCGCACACCCGCCGCCGCAATACTGATGTTGCGCGCTTCGGTCAGCAGAATGACGGGCAGTTCGGCGGATTTCGCTTTGGCGGCGCGCAGGATCGCCAGCCCATCACGCTGGGGCAGCGCGACCTCGGATACGATTAGGTCGATCTCATCGCTTTCCAGATGAGTCAGGGCATCGACGCCGGTCGCGGCGGGAATCACAAAATATCCCTGGCGCGTGAGGGCGCGCTGGGCGCTGTTGCGAAAAAAACTATCGCTGTCGGCAAGCAAAACGCGGAGCGTTGACATGGCACAGTGTAGCGGAAATTATACCTCTGTTTGCATTCGCGGTAAATGGGATTGCGCGCCGGTCCCCGAGATTACGTAATCACCGGGTGACAAATCGTTGACAGCACGCGCGAATCGGACTATGATTTCGATCCGTGCAATCGCCGAAAGAATTTATGATAAAAGAAATCCCATCGACAGCTCCTCAACGATTTAATTTCAAGTTGCTGCTACTGCTGTGGGTAATGGGCACCCTCGGTGCGATAGCAGTTGTGCCTTATCTTTTGATCCTCAGCGAGCCGCTCCTGGAAACCCAGCGACGGCTTACAAATCAGCCGATCGAGGGGATCATCGCCGGCGCGACCATTGTGCAATACAGCTTGTACTCTCTCATTGCAGCGGCATTGGGCGTCGCGCTTTCGCGACGCATCGGACTCGGCGCGCCGATTCTCGAGCGACTCATTCAGCGTGAATCGGTCCTCGCGCCGCTGCGAAAAATTTTGCCCGTCTCAATCGCCGCCGGCGTCGCAGGCGCGCTTGTTATCGCTCTGCTCGATTTCTTTGTCTTTGCTCCACTTTTGCGCGCAGAGCTGGGAGAACGACTCTTCAGCGCGTTGACTCCAACACTCCGACCGAGTCCTTTTTTCGGATTGCTCGCCTCGTTCGAAGGTGGAATCGTGGAAGAGTTGTTATTGCGATTTTTTCTACTCTCACTCTTCGCGTGGCTCGGCAGTTTCATCAGCCACACGCCCGAGCATCGTCCCACCCTCGCGGTTTTGTGGACTGCGAATATTTTGACCGCGCTCTTGTTCGGCTTGGGACATCTTCCCGCAACACAAGCGGCGGGGCTGCCGCTTACGACGTTGGTGATAACACGCGCGCTGGTGTTGAATGGTTTGCTCGGACTCACGTACGGATTTTTGTACTGGACGCGCGGACTGGAATCGGCAATGCTCGCGCACTTTTCGAGCGACGTAATCCTGCACGTCGTGCTCGCGTTCCTGACCTGACGATGAGACCACTTGACTGGCTACCGCGTATACCCGCTCTTGCTGCTCTGTTGGTTTGGGGCATAACGTTATTCATCACGGTGAACTCGGGCGCAAAACTTTCCAGTCCATTTATTTTGTTCGCCCTCGTCGCGATGGGTGTCGCCACACTGGTGCTGCTCTTTCCGCAAAATCCCGACGCGGGTTTTTCAGCAGCGCGGCTGTGGCTCAGCGCGGGACTGTGGGGCGGCGCGTCTTATCTCAATCCCGAGTCGATCGGATTTTTGTATTTGCTGGTCAGTGTGGTAACTGCGGTGAGCGCGACATTGGTGGAGCGCGCGCGGGGGGGCTTTTCCCTGACCGGTCCTGCAATTTTTATCGGGGCGATGGTGCTGACGATTGTGATTGGCAACGCGCTCGCAGCTTGAATTCGTCACTCTCCGACTTTGGAACTCACGGACAAGCACATCCTCATTACCGGAGCGAATGGCTTTATCGGTTCGCATCTCGTCACGCGTCTCGCCGAACGAGAGGGCGCACGCGTGCGCGCCTTGGTTCGGACTCTGCCGCGTGAGGTGCCATCGCAAGCATGCGCGACGCG
>JBBSHK010000244.1:0-5348 GCA_038253185.1 Anaerolineae bacterium
CAAAGTGAGAAATCTCGATGCGCCTCACGCTGAGATTTCTCGTTGCAGACTGCGCTCCTCGAAATGACAGTTGAAAACGCGAATAAGTTGCACATTGCGTTTTAACATTTATTGGGAGAACAACCTCATGATTATTGGTGTTGACCATGTGCTCGTTGCGGTAGATAATTTGGACGACGCCATGGAGACATATCGACAGCTTGGATTTCAGGTGCAGCCCGGTGGTGAACATCCGGGGCGCGGCACATATAACGCGCTCGTGCCGCTGTCGGACGGTTTCTATTTTGAACTAATGGGCGTGAAGGATAAAAGTCTCGCGGAAAAATTTGCACCTTCGCGGCGAGTGGTCGACGCGCTTGACCGCGAGAATCATCTCGCGACCTTTGCGCTCGATTCCAATAAGCTCGACAGCGATGTGGCGAGCATTCGCGGACGCGAGCTAATGATCGGTGATCCGAACGAGGGTGAGCGCACGCGACCGGATGGGCAGCGGGTCGCGTGGCGCAGCGCGCTGCCGGAAGATTCCGCGCTGCCATTTTTGATTCAGGATGTGACGCCGCGCGAAACGCGCAGCGCGCCGCCGACCGAAGGTCTCGGGCGTTGGCTGCGCGTCGCCGATGTCGTATTCGGCGTAAACGATTTGGAGGCGCGCCGCGCCGCTTTTGCGCGACTGTTTGGCGTGAATCCCTCCGCCGACCGCTTTGAATTCTCGCGCGGCGCGATTCAGTTGGAAGCGATTGATACGGACGAAGGTTTGCTGCGAATCACTTTGTTGGCGGAGGACATCGGGCGGGTGGCGGAACAGCTACGCGCTCAGGACAAAACTTTTCGCGAGAGAGTGATCGAAGGCGTGGGCGTAGTGCTCGAACCGGTGGACACGGAAGGCGTGCCGCTGCAGATTATTGGGCGAGCCAGTTAGCTCGTGTGTCAGGATTGAGTGAGGTCGAATATGATGACCACGATTGTCGGTGCGAATCGAGGATGATGGGACAGTGCGCGTGCCGACCAGTGTGTGGCAGAAACTTGGTGTCGAACCGCCGCAAGAAGTTGAACTGACTTTGGGAATTGGTGCGAGCGTGCTGTCACGGTTGCCGGTACAAGTGACTGAAAAAGACCAAGCACATCTGGATCGCGCGGCAGAATTTTTGCGCGCAAGTCTTGCTGGTGTGAATGCCGACCAAGCTTGGGCGGAAATCCATGCTGCACGGAGAGAGAGATGCTTTTAGGCGCGGATACTGGATTTTTGTTCAAATATGCCTCTCATCATCCGCGAGCCGTTCAGCTTTGGAGTGAAACACGCAACGGCGAGCATCGGCTGATTTTTTCCGTGTTGAGTGTGACGGAGTATCTAGCCTATAACATACCACGGGGAACTGACTTCCGCTGAAAGCATGGCTCAGGAACTGCAACTGAGCGGGAGTGTTGACTTCATTCCTATTTCCTTGGACTTGGCTTCCCATGCGGCGCGGTATCGAGTGGGTTTGAATCTCGCAACGGTTGATGCGCTCAACTTCACCACCTTTCTCGAAGCCAACTGTTATCTAGTCCTCACGACAGATTCTGACTTGGCTCAAGCACAAGTTAAGAATCTGATCTCCGTCGAACTGCTTACGTAAAGTGTAATTCAAATGGAACTCTCGGCAATTATTAAAGCGGCGCGCGGCGAAGAACCCGCCGAGCTTTTGCTCAAGAATGCGCGCGTGGTCAATGTTTTTTCCGGCGAGATCGAAGAGACCTCGATCGCGATTACGCATTCGCGCGTGGTCGGACTGGGTGAATACGAGGCGCAGCAAGTCGTCGATCTGAACGGAAAATATGTCTGCCCCGGATTCATTGATGCGCACGTTCACATCGAAAGCGCGATGGTGCCGCCGTACGAATTCGCCCGCGCGGTCGTGCCACATGGTACGACGTCGGTCGTGATCGATCCACACGAGATCGCGAACGTGCTCGGCGTGGACGGCATTCGCTATATGCTCGAAGCGAGCAAGTACACCCCGTTCAGTGTTTTCGTGATGGTGCCGAGCTGCGTGCCCGCGACAAACCTGGAGACCAATGGGGGCGAGCTGCGGTGGTCTGATTTGATCGGATTCAAGACCGACCCCTGGGTGATTGGTCTCGGCGAGATGATGAATTTTCCGGGAGTGCTCCAGCGTGACGAACAAGTGCTCGACAAGCTGCGCGCCTTCTCGGACCGGCGCATTGACGGGCACGCGCCTGGCGTCACCGGTCGCGATCTGGAAGCGTACGTCGCGGCGGGCATCGGCAGCGATCACGAATGCACCACACTCGCAGAGGCGCAAGAAAAATTGCGGCGCGGGATGTATGTGATGATCCGCGAAGCCTCGAACGCGCGTAATCTGAAAACGTTGCTGCCGCTCGTCACGCCTAAGAACGCGCGGCGCGTGTTGTTCGTCACCGACGACCGTTTTCCTGACGACCTGCTCGATCAGGGTAGCATTGATTACCTCGTCCGCAGTGCGATTCGCGACGGACTCGACCCGATCACTGCGATTCAAATTGCGACGCTGAACGCGGCGGAATATTTTGGTCTCTCGGACCGCGGCGCGATTGCGCCGGGGCGACGCGCGGATTTGATTGTCTTTGATAATTTTGAAAATTTCACGATCGAGCGAGTGTATCGCGGCGGCAAGCTGGTGGCGCGCGACGGCAAGCTTCAGCCGGGCGAGCGCGAGCCGCAGCGTCCGCCGATTCGCAATACGATGAACGTGGATTGGTCGCGCGTCGACCTGCGCGTGCCGGCAAATGGAAAAGCGCGCGTGCGGATAATAGAAGTAGTGCCGGATCAATTGGTCACGCGCGAAGTGTTCGACAACGCGCGGGTCGAGAAAGACTGCATTGTGGCTGATCCCTCGCGCGATATTTTGAAACTGGCGGTGATCGAGCGGCATCACGCGACCGGCAACGTCGGACTCGGATTCGTGCGCGGGTTCAAATTGAAAGGTGGCGCGTTGGGTTCCTCGGTTGGTCACGATTCGCACAACCTCGTGATCGTCGGAACGAACGACGATGATATGATGAGCGCGGCGCGGGCGATTGCGGCGATGCAGGGCGGCATGGTGGCGGTGGCGAACGGCGAAGTGTTGGCGCGCGTGCCGCTGCCGATTGCCGGATTAATGAGTGACCAGCCGATCGAGCGCGTGCGCGAAGAGATGGACCATCTCGTCGCAGCGGCGCGCAAACTTGGCACTGACTTGCACACGCCATTCATGGCGCTTTCATTCTTGCCGCTGCCCGTGATTCCCGATTTGAAATTGACGGACAAGGGTTTGGTCGATGTGAGGAAATTTGATTTCGTGCCGGTCGCGGTGGATTGAGCAGGTTGCAAGTTGCAGGTTACAGGTCTGGGGCTGTCATTCTGAGCGCCGCAGGCGCGAAGAATCTCTAGACACGCGTAACAGTGGCTCGGTCTTTGCCAGAGATTCTTCGCTTCGCTCAGAATGACAGAAAAGCATTTTCAATTTTCGTGCACCTTCGTGTTTTTCGCGGATGATTCCAATGCAAGTTCCAAAATGGATCGTGCTCGCGTTCCTTAGTATCTGCATTTTAGTCTTGTCACTCTTGGGTCTCGGCTGGTACACGCGCGAACAGGCGATCAAGACGGCAGTTGTTCTGTCGCAGGAATCAGGACCCGAATTTGGCCTGATGCAGGCGCGCATTGACAGCGTGGATGCGGAACTTGTCACACCAGCGGAAGTAGACCGGCGCTTCAAAGGCTACACTCCATATAACTATCGGTACGTCTTGCTTTGGTGGGTGACAGTGCATGGCTATTTCCGCTATCAGAGCATGGCTTTCATCGGTGAAACAGATAATCGTGTTGTATTGTTCAACTCGCTAACGGGTCAATGGACAGGAGAAATAGGTGGTCTCGATGGACATCAAATTGGCACAGTCAACCTTCCCATGACGCCAGTAGTAACACCCTAACAATGAATATGCAAGTTCCAACCATTGACATCGCGCCGTTTCTCGAAGGTGCACCGGATGGCAAGCGTCGCGTCGCGGGGCAGGTCGGACGCGCGTGCGAAGAGATTGGTTTTCTTACGATTGTCGGTCATGGCGTGCCGAATGAATCGGTCGAGAAAACGTACCGACTCGCGCGCGAGTTTTTCGATCTGCCCGAAGCGGAAAAATTGAAATACAAATTGCGCGCGGACGGAGTTGGTTACAGCCCTTTGCGAGGTGAACAATTAGCAGCTACCTTGGGGGATTCCGCACCCGCGGATTTGAAGGAATCGCTGAACATTGGGACGAACTTGGAAAACAATCTGTTGCCTGAACAGCCGCATGGATTCAAACCGACGCTGACGGAATATTTTCGCGCGATGGAAAATTTGGCAGGAACGTTGATGTGCGTGTTCGCGCTCGCGTTGAGCTTGCGCGAAAATTTCTTCGATGACAAAATCAATAACCCGAATTCGTTCTTGCGCCTCATCAATTATCCCAATCAGGAGCAAGAGCCATTGCCCGGACAATTACGCGCGGGCGCGCATTCCGATTACGGCACGCTCACAATATTGCGCGCGGAGAATGCGCCCGGTGGATTGCAGGTGCAGACGCGCAACGGCGAATGGCTTGAGGTGGGTCCGATTCAGGACGCATTCATCATCAACATTGGCGATCTGATGATGCGCTGGACGAACGACAAATGGATCTCGACTTTGCATCGCGTGGTGAACCCGCCGCGCGACCGGGCACTCGGCAGCCGCCGCCAATCGCTGGTCTTTTTTCACAATCCAAATAATGATGCTGTGGTCGAATGTCTGCCAAGCTGCTGCGACGCCGACCATCCCGCCAAGTACGCGCCGATTACGGCGGGTGAACATCTCGCACTCAAGACGCGCAAGGCGTACCGGATGTAGCAGGTCACAGGTCACGTCAGCTCATCTCAAAAATGAAATTTCTTAACGGAAATGGCGCTGCGCTTTGTGATTTTGACTCGCTGTCCCGTGTTGAATCGGGTTTTTGAGATGAGCTGGTATCAAATTCTGCATTCCACCTGAGACCTAGGACTTGATAAGGAGGTGATGCGCGGAAAAAATTTTGCACCGCAAACGACCGAAAGTCAATTCGCCCGATTCGAAATGGAGGAGATCGAATGGTTCACAAAAAAATTCTGCTCGTCATGACGCTCGCGATCGTTACAACACTTATGCTCGTCGCGTGTGGTGGTGCGGCTGGTCCCTCGACTCAAGCCACTTCTGCGCCGTCCACCTCCGCCACGCAAGCTCCGGGTGGCGGACAAGCCACGGTTGCACCGACCGCCGCCAAACAAGGCTTCACGATTCCCGATATCAAGCAAGGCAAGTTTAATGTCGCCGTCG
>JBBSHK010000245.1:0-5342 GCA_038253185.1 Anaerolineae bacterium
GGGCGAGAGGATTCGAACCTCCGACCTCTTGTACCCCATACAAGCACGCTACCGGACTGCGCCACGCCCCGAATTGTCGCGACTCCAGATTGCATTGGGATAAGGAGCCGCTGCTGTCATTCGTGATTATAACAGAGTTATGCGAATTCGCAAAGAATTTCTCGAATCCACCGCTCACGCCATTTCAGGTTGGAACGCGCGGGTGATCGTGCCGAGTGAGACGTAGGCAAGCTCGTCCTCTTTGAATCCGAGCAGATTCATCAAGCGCTCACCCAAGCGCGTATCTTCTCTGGAACGCCGCTCGTACGTATCCAATTTGTGCGGGTCATATTGCAGCAGCCAATATTCGTGCTCGAGGACCAGGGACCAAAAGTAACGAATCGGATCCAAGATGGCTTCGCGAATCTTGGAGGCGGACTGACTCGGCGCAAGCTGCGCGCGAAAATTGTCGAGCCACTCGTGCGCGGCGAGTCGCATCACCTTCGCGTGCTTGCCGTCGTCGACCGCGCCGTGCGCCGCCATTTTTCCGAGAATCGAAGGACGCGGGTACGCGGCTTGCTCGGCATAGCCGCGAATCGCAATCATCGCTTCGTACGCGCCCATAAAGGAAGAAATCAGCGCGGGATGCATCGACGGCACGGCTTCGCGAAAAACCGGCAGCAGCGGACTCTCGACATAGTTCAATGGAAATTCCGGGAACTGTTCCTCCGCGCGTGCATCCATTTCGGTCATTACAAAAACGTGTGACGCCTCATCGTTCAACACGGCGGCAATCGCGCGGCGCACCGAAATGTGGATGCCTTCTTTTTCCGCGCGCAGCAGCAAATAGCGCGCCGACGTGACTGCGACGTGCTCCGCCGCGAGCTGCGCCTTGATCGCGCGTTTCCCAAATTCGACGAAGGCTTTGAGCCGCCTGCCTTTTACATTGTCCGGCAGCGGGAAGAGGGGAAGGTCATTCCAAGGCAGATCATTGAGGTGCCAGTGACCGTCCGCCGTCGCGGTGGCGAGATGATTCAGATTGCGATGACGATCGGTGTCCAGCGCTTGCGTACCAAGCACTTCGGTGATTTGTTCGTTAGTAAACATCTTGGTCCGTCCGTAAAAATTGTGATGAATCAATAATGCGCGCGCAGCGGCTCGGACTCGACCGCGTCGCCGGTACGCCCCCACTGCGTGCGCAAACAATAGTCAACGACCTTCGGATAATATTCGCGCACGTTGGGCACGTACAAGCCGCTCGCGTCGAGATCGCGGTGCAAATTTTCCGCGCCGAAAATTTTCGGCAGCGCGAGGTGCGGCATAAAATAGCTGAGCGGCTTTAACAATTGCAGAATCTTACTGCGGCCACCTGCCTGAGCCTCGCGCACGATTCTATCGAACTGTTCCGGCGAGACCACCAGCGGTTTTTTGATATCGCGCTTTTTTGAATCGGGGCTTGTCTCGAAGACGGTGAGCGTCGCATCGAGCAGCCCTCGCAGCGTGAACGAACGCGGCGGCTCGGCGCAAACGTGGTAGGTCGCCCCCGCGCGGAAGTTTTCCAACGCGAGATAGCGGATCGCCTGCGCGCTCCAATCGACCGGGATCAGATCGAGATGCCCGTTCGGGTCGCCGGGGATCGCGGGCACCATACTGTGGTAATACAGCTTTATCGCGTTGTGGAAAAAATTGAACTGTCGCACCGCGCCGGTTTGCGAGTCGCCAATCAAAGTGGTCGAGCGATAGATCGCAATCGGCAGCTCGTCCATTCGCTCGCGCAAAAATTGCTCGCTCTCGAACTTTGTCTGCTCGTAAAAATTCACCCAGCCGAAGGGCGCTTCGAGATCGTCTTCCGCAATGTAACCGGTGCGCCGTCCCGCGATATGCGCGGTGCTGATATGCGCGAAAGCTTTAAGGTTGGAGGCGCGCCGCGCAAGCTCGACCAGGCGTACCGTACCGTCGAAATTTGCGGAACGCGCCGCTAGGTACGGCAGCGCGAAATCCACGGCGGCGGCAGAGTGGATGATATGGGTAATTCGTTCCGCCAGCGCGTCGCGTTGGTCCGGCGCGAGTCCAAGCTCATCCTGTTCGAGGTCCGCCCACACCGGTTCGACGCGGTGCGTGAACTCGCGGCGGAGGGAATCATCAATCAGATTTTCGTACTTGCTACGCGAGGTCTGTGGATCACCGCGAACCGTGACGAGAATTTTGGAATCGTGATCCTCGCGCAGCAGGGTGCGGAGGATTTCATTTCCGAGGTACCCGGTCGCGCCGGTCAAGAGAATTGTGCGTTCAGTCATCAGCGAGCGGATTATAGCATAGGTCATAGAGTGAGTGGGTGAGCACCTCGAATTTACCTCTAAGGGGTCATTTGAATATTCGATCCTCAGCTTGAAAGCTGAGGGCAAGCAGTTGTGCTAAAGCATTCGCGTTGATGGCATTTCCTTTGCCACTCGACTTTGGTCGAGGGAATATTCAAATGCGCTCTAAGGCACAAAGGGGAAATAATTTATCTACGCAATGTGCAACTTATTCGCGTTTTCAACTGTCATTTCGAGGAGCGCAGTCTGCGACGAGAAATCTCAGCGTGAGGCGCATCGAGATTTCTCACTTTGTTCGAAATGACAAAAAGAGTTGCACATTAGGTTTTATCTTTGTGTTTGGATGTCTTTGTGGTTACGCGCGATAGGAACGAAAAGAAAAGGAGTGACCCTCAGCCACTCCTTTTCGGAATTTCAATTCACCGCGCTTGTCAACTGACAGATTTGATCAGATTCTCTGGCGCGCCCGCGAAATCCACCTCGCACACACCCGCGACGCACGCCAGTTCTTGCGCGGCAGTCGTCAAGTCTTCTTCTTCGTAGCGATAGAGTTTTGAAAAATCAACTTCGGGGAATGCGGCGGCAAGCCGCTCGTATTCCTCTTGCGTGATTTCATTGTACGGCATCTGATCGTACAGCGCGTCGTAGGCAGGCAGGAACGTGATGCCCCCGAGAAAATCGCGATGTTCCCACACCCATTTCATCAAATCCAAAACTTCGTCGGGATGGTACGTGATCGTCACCGAAGGATTATGCTCCGTCCAGTGCAATTTATTCTGCAACCAGTACTCACATTGTTGAATCGCGCTGCGGTCCTTGCGCGTGATCGCGCCTTCGGGTGCTTTGACCGGAAAATGAATCACCCACGTGGTCGCGTCTTCGCGCTTTTGTCCGTTCTCCGGGTCCATCGGCACACCCGCGTCGCGCAGCACTTTGTAAATGGGCGTGTGCGTACCGACACGCACGTTGCGGACGTAGTACGGCGACCAGCGCGAATGCAATCCCGACGCGCAATCGAGCAGTTGCGAGGAATTGCCGGAGGGTTTGACGCACGTGACGGAAACAGATTGATTGATGCCAAGTTGCTGCGCGGTCAAGCGGTTCGTTTCGACCGCGAGATGGCGCAATTTTTCCTGGACGCCGGCATCTTGCGCCACCGCGCTGTCAAGTTGTCCCGTGATGTCCACGCCGAGGAGACGTTCCTCCTCGCAATTCTGCTGCCACACCGGACGCAAGCCGGGGAAATTTGTCGCAATTGATTGAATCGTGCCGATGATGCTCGCGATTTCTACTTTCGCTCTGAGTGTTTCGAACGTATCTTCGCTGCGCGCGACGGCGATAGACAAATTACAAAATTCGTACGGGCGAAGTACGATTTCGCCGCAAGGATTAGTGCCAAATTCTGCCGCCTTGCGCCGTTGGGGTCGCATATTGATTGCGGCGTCACGGTGAAAAATGCCCGGCTCGCCGTGTCCGCCCTCCACCATATCGAGGAAAAATCGCGAGAACTCGAGTTGCGTCAAACCGCGCGAGGGCCACACGGCGGAATTGTTCGCGTTCCAGCGCTGGCTGTTCTCGCGTTCAAAATCACCGTCTTTAGAATGACGCATTTCGAGGTCTTCGTAATCGAACAGCGAAATCATCGCGGTCCGACGGACACCACCGGACACCGCCGCGTTGCCGACCGCGCACATAATGTCGTGCGCGTCCACCGAGCGCAAGAAACTGCCCTGCCGCGCGAGCACGCGCGCACGAATGAATTCAACCATCTTACGCAGCGGCTCAGGTCCCGACGCACGTCCCCCTTTGGTTTTCAGCGGCGCGCCCGCAGGTCGCAACAGCGACAAATCAAATTTTACGTCGCCGCCCTCGAACCACGTCTCCAGCCCAAAGCGCAGCGCCTCCGCCCACCCTTCCGCCGAATCTTCGACAAAGTACGTCGTGGGACTTGAAGGCACCTGCCGTTTTACGCGCGGAAAATTTTCGACGTAGCGACGCTCGACCGAAAATCCGACGCCGCAACCGCTCATCGAAATGATCAATGCTTCGACAAACGCGTCAATGCTCTCGACCGGCAGGTATGAGCAATTGTAAATCGTAATGTTGCTGCGCTGCGCCGCTGGTCCTGCCATCGCCAGCAGCCGCATCGAGGGCATCGCGCGCATTTCGAGCATTGCCTTGTGTACGCGCGTGTAGGTCTCCTCTGACAAACGCGAGGTGGAAAGCTCGCGCAAAAAATTTAGCGAGCGATCAACCGTCTCGACCCACGTCTCACGCCGACCGAGATCGTAATTGAAACGCGAGTACTTGTCATAGAACTGGAATTTTTGCAGAACGGTCGGGAAATAAGAATCGGATTCGGCAAACGCCGCGCGCACGTCGGCAGGAATTGGTCGCTCCCCGCGCAGCTTGGCGTGCTCGGCACGATAGAGGATGTAACGCTTCGCCGCTTCAAATTCCCCCGCGGCTTGCAGCACCATTTCGACAATGTCCTGCACGTTCTCGACGGTGGGCTGCGCGTATTTCGCCGCGACAATATTCACGACTTGATGCGCCAGTTCGGAAACAGGCGTGTTGGGAGTGCGGTTGAATCCGGCAAAGCCGCGTGCCAGTGCGTTCTCGATTCGCTCAATGTCAAAGCGCACGACGCGTCCATCGCGTTTGAGGATGGTGGTCGGCAGGATAATTTCTAATCTCGCGGCTTGCTCACTCACCAGATAGTTATGTCCATTGCCATTCGACTTGAGTTGGGTGTCACTTGCTTCTATACGCATTGGTCTGCTGCTCATCCGGCAGTCTCCTTGATCGATTTGATAGAAAATAAAAAAGGCGGCGAACCGCGTGGACGATTGCCGCCAATCCGGTTCGCTTTAGAAATTCCTAGGGTGCGGGTAAAGCCAAAATTAATTTCATCATTAGATTGCCAACTTCATCTGGGCTTTTTGTTCTTGCTCGCGCTGTTTGCGTTCGCGCAGACGTTGAATTTCCGCTTGTAACGATTCGAGATCGGCAAAGCGGCGATACACGGATGCGAAACGCTCGTAC
>JBBSHK010000246.1:0-5322 GCA_038253185.1 Anaerolineae bacterium
CTTTGGCTCATCTGAACCACATCACTTTTCCCAGAGAGTTACGATCAGGATTAAATTGACTGTCAACTGTTGACTCTCGACCGTCGACTTAGAATGTAAACAGCGTCAGTCCGCCCGTCAGATCCAACTCGATGCCCGTGATGTAATGCGCGGGTTCCGAGCAGAGCCACACAATCGCGTTCGCAATGAATTCCGGATCGGATTCTTTTTTCCACACGATGCGTTTGCGGATGCGCTCCTTCATATCCTCGCGCATAAATTGGAACATCTCGGTGCCAACGATGCCGGGGAAGACGGTGTTGGCATTAATGTTATAGCGCGCGAGTTCGAGCGCCGTGGTTTTCATCAAGCCGATGAGCGCGGCTTTCGTCGCGGAATAACCTGCCTGTCCGAATCCGCCGAGCACGCCCGCGACCGACGAGATACTGACGATGCTGCCCCAATTTTGCTCTTGCATAATCGGCATCACCGCGCGCACCGAGTTGAACGCGCCGGTGAGATTGACGTCGAGGTCGCGCTGCCACCACTCTTGCGGCATATCTTTCAATTGATTGACATTGATCAAAATCGCCGCGCTGTTGACCAGACAATGTGCGCCGCCCAATTCATCCGCCAGCCGCCGGACATTTTCGTTCACGATCCCCGGCTGCGTCACATCGGTGATCAAGCCCGCCGCATTCACGCCGAGCGCTTTCAAATCCGCGATGGCGAGCGGCAGTTCTTCTTCGAGAATGTCGAGGATACCGACGTTCGCGCCTTCGCGCGCAAACGCGAGCGCGGTCGCTTTACCAATCCCACGCGCGCCGCCGGTGATGAGCGCGGTTTTACCTTTGAGTCGGAGGTCCATAGTTGTTCAGCCCCCTCCCTAACCCTCCCCCGCACAATGGGAGAGGACAGGAGTAGGGGTTACGTGCTCCTCTGTTCCATCTTCGCTTGAGTGATTGCTTCTTCGATTTGGGAAATGTTGAGCTGCTTGGCTTCAAACTCGATCGCGCTGGCGATGTTGCCGTCTTTGTCGATGCCATAAATCACGACCGGCTTTTCGACGCCGTACATTTTATAGACTTCTTGCTTCGGATCATATACGACCGGAAACTTGACACCGAGTTGCTGCAAAAATGCTTTTGCCATCGCGACGCTGGGAATCTGTCGCGTCAAGACGACAAATTCCACCTCGTTCTTGTTGCGGTCGTACACTCCCTTGGTCTGAGTCGTTTGCGAGGGATTGATTTGATCGGGCGGGAAAATCAGCACGACCGGTTTCTTATCGCGAAAATTTTCCAAAACGAATTCTGGTCCGGTCAGGTTTTGTGCTTTGAATGCCGGAGCGGGTGTGCCAACTTGAAGTAGTGCCATTGAATTCCTCCACTAAATTATTTTATGATTTGCGCGGGCGGCGGCTCGCCGCGCGCTTGGTTTTCATCTTTCGCGGGGTTGCTTTAACGCCGTTGATTATTAGATCGGCAAAGAGGTCCGCGATTTCGCGCGCCCCCAATTCGCCTTCGGGCGAATACCATTGGTATAACCAGTTGCACATACCGAGGATCGCGTGCGTTGTCATCTTGACGTCGAGCGCGCGGAATTCGCCCGAGGCGACGCCCTCTTCCAAAATCGATTCGAGCAATTGCGCGTGTCGTCGCCCTTCGGCGCGCAGGCGCGTTTTTTCGCGCCCGTTGAAAACATTCTGTTCGCGGATATAGACGGTGAAGAGTTCGAGCTGCGCGCACAGCGCGACGAGATGACTCTCGATGGCGCGGCGGAGTTTTTCGGTGGGAGCGAGGGGCGCGGCGGCAAGCTCGGTCAGTTGCGCGGTCAACGCGCCGGTGCCGCGTTGCCAGACGGCGAGCAGCAGGTCTTCCTTACTGTCGATGTAATGATAGAGACTCGCTTTTTGCAGACCGACCGCGTCGGCGAGGTCTTGCATCGACGCAGCGTGATAACCTTTTTCTTTAAAGATGCGCACGGCGGTCGAAAAGATTTCTGCCTGCTTGTCGTGACCATTGGCGGAACGCTCACGCGCATTTCGCGGCGACGAGGGGCTGGCAGCAGATAGGTGTGTACGAGCCACATAAACTCCAATTCGTGCAACCGGACATAAGCGGGTCGCCCGGTCGGGTCAAATCTACCAAACGGTCGGTAGAGTGAGTATAACATTCCACACGTGCCGTGTCAATTGGCGTCATGTTGGCTCTTGCCTGTGTTTGACTTCCACACTAATTGCGGCTATACTCGAAGCGCGCGACGTTCCTTATAGAACACGCCGCTCGAGGAGTCCTGTGATCCGGCAAAACAGATTGACTGCTCTCATCCTCTCTTGCTCTCTCTCGTTCCTCATCCTGAGTGTTGGCGCGCGAGCCGTCGAGGCGCACGGCAGCCCTTTGGCTACCTCTCAAGCGCTTTCGAGCACGACCCGCCACAATTCATCCGACGCCCTGCCCGATACTTTTGAGTTAGATAACACGTGGCAAACCGCGCGTCTCTGGAACGGTCGTCCCATCGCGCAGCTTCACAATTTTCATAACAAGAATGACGAAGATTGGATCGAGATCCGCGCGCCGGGGTCGGCTCACTTTGTCTGCGACGTTCGCGCGAGCGCTGTCGGCGCGAACGCCGATGTGAAACTCGCGTTGTATGACGCGGCGAATCCATCCAAGCTGCTTGCCAAAGACAAGACCTCCGGTCAGGCGTACATTCACTACGAATCGGACCGCCTCAGTCACTATTATTTGCGCGCGACTCCGCGCGAGAAAGCCAATGCCGGAATCGGCAGCGAGTACCGCTTGACCATCGCGTGCCCGATTGTCGAACCGCCGCTGCTGCCGTTCATTGCACCTTGACCCCCGCGCGGACAAGGATTTTCCTTCGCGCTTTCCCTCGAGTAATGCGCGCATTTTATTTGCGCATTCATTGCATCGATGCTATAATTTCCGCCGTTCGACCGAAATTCAAAAAAATATTTTACCTTTCTGTTCCGAGCCAAAGCTGAGACGCGGGCAGGTCGCATGCGCTCGGGGCAAACCCAGAGGAAGGAGACCTCATTGCCTAGCTACGAATTAACTTTTATCCTGCGTCCGCAGGAAGAAGCAGACCTCAGCGCGATCAACGAACGAATCAACCAGCTCATCACAACCGCGGGAGGAGAAATTATCTCCCGTAATGATTGGGGCAAACGCCGCCTCGCGTATCCTATCCGCAAACTGACCGAGGGCTACTATTCCGCGCTCGTGCTCAGCCTGCCACAGCAAGCGGTGCGGACAATCGAGCGCGCGCTGCAATTGAATGACGACGTGCTGCGCTATCTCGTCATTCGTCAAGACGAACACGAAACGGTTCGTCCCGAATCCGAAAGGAGTTGACTCTATGGCTCGAGGCTTGAACAAGGTCATGATCATCGGCAATCTCGGACGCGATCCCGAGATGCGTTATACGCCGAATGGTAAACCGGTCACGTCTTTCAGCGTCGCCGTCTCGCGCTCGTGGACCAAACCCGAAGGCGAGCGTACCGAAGCGACCGATTGGTTCAATGTGGTGGCGTGGGGTCGCCTCGCCGAAATTTGCAGTCAGTACTTGACCAAAGGCTCGATGGTGTACGTCGAGGGACGACTCGAGACGCGCAGTTGGGAAGCGGACAATGGACAAAAACATTTCCGCACCGAGATTGTGGCGAGCGATGTCAACATTCTCGAACGGCGCGGGCGCCCCGGCGAAGAAACTGCGGCTGGCAGCATGGACACTATGTCCGAAGGCGAAATGAGCAGTAACACCGCAGCGGAGGAACCTCCGCTGTAGAACTTGCGAACGCGCGCGCGTGGGTGCTCAACCGCGCGCAGATTTTGCATTCTCGAAACTGAAATATTTTGCGCGCGGGATCACCCGCGCCTTAAAGCACCGAGCAAAACGCGGGCTGAACTTGAATAGCCGTCACTATTCAGTAAAGTCGAAGCTTGCCCTGGCGTCTTACGACGCTGTAAAGCGTCAAGCCAGGGATCCTTTAGGGCGGGAGGTGCTTCGGTTGAAGCAACCTTATTTGTTTAGTGCTTTTAACGCTTGAGGAGTAATTTTTTAGAAAATGGATAATCAAAGACCAACCAATCCCCCCGCGGGCACAGGCGGAAGCGGACCCGCCTCGCGACCGGAGCGACCGGCAGGCGACCGCCCGCGTTATGAGCGCAACGATCGCGGGGGCGGACAGGGCGAACGTGGCGGACGGCGTTTTGGACCACCGATGCGTCGCTTTTGTGCCTTTTGCAAAGATCCGAATAAGCACATCGATTACAAGAACGGTGACGCGCTGCGCCGTTATCTCACCGAGCGCGGCAAGATTCGCGCCCGGCGCAAGATCGGCACGTGCGCGCGACATCAACGCCAACTCGCACTCGCGATCAAGCGTGCGCGCCACCTCGCGCTGCTCCCGTACAGCCCAGAGCACTTGCGCGGCGGATAGCTCTTGCCCACGTTAGCTTGAATAATCTGTCCGACACCGCGGAGACCGCCGGGAACGCGCATGCTCCCAGCGAACTCTGCGGTGAATTTTGTTACGACTATTTCCGACGACTGTGAACGAGTTATGGCTAAAAAAGTAAAGAAAGCCACCGTCGAGACGCGCAAACAAGTTCGCCTGCGCGAACGCGAGCGAGTGCAAATCCGGCGCATTTATATGGGCGTGGGTCTCGCCGCGGCATTAATCCTGATTGTGCTGGGGATCGCCTACTACCGCACTAACGTCGCGCTGCCAAATGAAAAAATAGCGAGCGTGAACGGCAGCCCCATTCTGGTTCGCGACTATCAAGGACGCATCCATTACGAGGCGAATCAAACCGTTTCGCGGTTGGCACAGATTCGTCAACAACTGGGGCAATTGGACCAGAGCGATCCGAGTCTGGCTCAAATCGCCAATTTTTATCAGAACCAATTCTCCGAAGAACAGCACCGTCTAATTTCACTGCCCAGCACCACACTGGAAACAATGATTGACGACCAACTCGCGATTCAGGAGGCAAAGCGGCAAGGACTCACCGTTACCGCCGACGAAGTCGATAAAGAAATCGAGTTGCAGATAAAACAAGGACTGGGTTACGCGCGCCCGACGCCGACCCCGACCGAGGGACCCTCACCCACCGTGACGCTCTCGCCGACCATCACACTCACCCCGACCAGCACCGCCACGCCGACGTTGCAGCCCAGCGCGACCGCGACCCTGTCGCAGACCTTGACGGCAACCCCGACGGAAGGTCCGACCGAAACGCCGGGTCCGACGCAAACTCCACTCAGCCCAGAAGCCTACGCGACCGAAGTCAGCAAGCTCAAAGAAAATGTCGCCAA
>JBBSHK010000247.1:0-5319 GCA_038253185.1 Anaerolineae bacterium
CGGCGATGGTGACGGGCAAGATGGTCGAGGGAATGGTGATGATGAAACTGTTGATGAAATTCTGGTACATCGGAATGGTCGTGCCAACCGAGGTCAGTACACGGATATAGTTATCGGGCGTAAAGCGCAGCGTGAAAATCGCATTCCACCAACCGTTCGACAGAATATCTTGGCGGTCGCGAAACGAGGTGACAAAGAGTCCAACCGTTGGCACCAACCACAGTACGCTGATCAGGATCAATGCGAAATGAACCGGTGCCTTACCCGTGAATTCCACAAGACGAGCGCTGACCGATTCGCGCTGGCGCGCAGCAGGCAATTCCCGTACAGCAGTTGTCATCGCGAAAGCTCCTCTTGGCGGAAGCGCCGAATATTCAAATACATAATGGGTATCACGAGAACCATCATCACTACCGCAACCGCGCTGCCATAACCGCCGCGACCATTGTTGAATGTTTCTACGTACTGGGTGAACGCGATCACGCGCGCTGAGCCAAGCGGCCCGCCGGAATTTCCGCCCATAATATATATCAGGTCAAAAATTTTGACGACGGTGATGAGCATTGTCACCACCACGACGGAAATGGTCGAACTGATCATCGGCACTTGGATGCGGCTAAAGATATGCCACGGGTTCGCGCCGTCCACGCGCGCCGCTTCGATCACGTCCGTCGGAATTCCTTTTAGCGCTGCCGACAGAATCACCGTAGCAAAGCCAGTCCAAATCCAGACTGCAGCGATGATGATAGCAAGCGTCGCGAGCCGCGTATCGCCCAGCCAGGAGACTGCCTGTCCTCCCAGCCCGGTGATAATGGCATTGACCAGTCCAACGCGCGGATTGGGCGAGTAAACAAAAAGCCAGATGATACCCGCGGCGGTGAATGAGATACCCATTGGCAAAAAGACAATCGACTTGATGAGCGCTTCGTAGCGAACTTTTTCCGCCATCACCGCGATGATGAGACCAAAGCCAACGGTCAGCGAGGTGAACAGAACGAGCCAAATGACATTGTTCACCACCGCGCCGGTCGGAGGGAAGGTGCTGAGATTCAGGAAGAAGGGGTCTTGGGTGAAGAGGCGGACGTAATTATCCAGTCCGACGAATTGCTTGGGAATAAATCCGGGTCCGCCGTAGAGACTCAAGTTGATCGTCCACAGCGTGGGATAGATCAGGTAGATTGTCAGGATGATGAGTGCCGGTGCGACGAATAACCACGCGACCGGACGGCGCCGAACTCGTGTCATAAACTGCTCCTTACGGGTGCGACAATTGCAAACGAGATGACAAGATACGCAATGTGCAACTTATTCGCGTTTTCAACTGTCATTTCGAGGAGCGCAGTCTGCGACGAGAAATCTCAGTGTGAGGCGCATCGAGATTTCTCACTTTGTTCGAAATGACAAAAAGAGTTGCGCATTGGGTGACAAGATATGTGATTCCGACCATCGGCAGGCTGGACTTGATCCAGCCTGCCGAATCTTAACTCACGTGAAACTAGTACGCGGTCTTGGCAAAGTTCTCCAACTCGGTCGCGATGCGATCGACATCACCCGGATGCTGGACCAGGTCCTGCAATTTGGTGAAGAGGAAATCGCCGCCCAATGCCGACGGAGCCAAGTCAGAGCCGTCGAACAAAAAGACTTTTGCGCTCGAGATCTGCTGGAATTCTTTTTGGCGCAGCACGCTCGTGAACTTGCTCGGATCGACGAGCTTGTTTGGCGAGATGCTGTTGGTGCTCGCAAAAGTGTCGCCCGCCTCTTTGCTCGCGAGATACTGCATGAACGCGCGACCGGATGGCGTATCTTTGAACATGATCGCCAGGTCGCCGCCGCCGATGACCGGGTCATCGTAGGTCGGATCCACTTGCGGGAACGGGAAAAAGTCGAGGTCAGTGCCCGGCTTCAAGTCCTTGTTCGTGTCGGTCGTCGCGATCGTGCCGACGAATCCGCCTTCGTAGTACATTTCGGCGACCGGATTCTTTCCAAAAACCTGCGCGATGCTGTCGGTAAAGCCGGTGCCGATAACTCCCTGCGCGTCGCCAGGCATATAACCCGGCTGGAAGAATCGCGCCAACTGGGTCAGTGCCTTCTTGACTGTCGGGTCCGTCCACGCGACCTTGTGCGTGACGAACAGGTCATTGTACATCTTGGGTGTTGCCACACGCGCATAGATGTTCTCGAAATAATCGGTGAGCGTCCAACCATCTTTGCCGCCCGCGGCAAATGGCTTATTGCCGGCGGCTTTATTCTGGTCCGCAATCGCAAAGAGATCGTCGAGCGTCTTGGGTGCTGTTGCGCCCAAGTCTTTGAACGACGCGGGCTTGTACCAGAAAGTACTCTTGGAGTCGGCTTTGAAGATGATACCGTACTGTGTTCCGTCGACTTTGCCGAGATCAAGGTAGGCCTGACCGAAAGACTTTTTCAAATCGTCGGGAGGTAGCACTTCTTTGCCGATTGGCTCGTCCAACGGCACGAGGTTGCCCGCCCGCGCAAATTCTGCGATTGCGCCGGGGCGCGGCTCCATCACCACGTCGGGCGGATTGCCACCGGCGACGCGGGTGCGCACGAGCGCCTCGAGGTTGCGCGACGATTCATAATTGACCTGAATTCCGGTCTTGGCTGTGAAGGCGTCGACCACTTTTTGGAATGCCTCTTTTTCACCGCCGCCCCAGTTGGCGATGACGGTGATAGACTTGGCGCCGCCCGCTGGTGCTGCCGACGTGGCGCCGGGGGTAGCGGTGACGACTTGTATCTGTGGCGTCCCCTGGACCTGGACGATGACGGTCTGGAAGACGGGCGCGGCGGTCTGCACGGCGGCTGGTACTGGCCCTGCGGTGCCACAGCCAACTGCGATCGCCGCAAGTAGGGCGATGACGGCGACAATCGCCCAATAAGGATGCTTTTGCATTTTCTTCTTCTCCTTAAAATTTGAATGTGTGTTAAAAACCCGGGCGGGGGCTAGCCGCGGTTGGATGCGAAGAGTGAGCCATCAAATACCTCCTTGTAACAGATGGTCAAATCATCCGTGCTTGAAGTAAACATCAAGGGATTGGCTGATGGAACTTGTCCTCCGGTAAATGTCGTTGAACGTAAAGCGGCGCAACGGCGAGCACAAGTGTTTCAACGACCGGGCATAATGCTTGAGGAAAGCGAGAAGGCAGAGGACGAATTCAGCAAAACTCTGACGCCATCAGGATTGACAGTCTGACTATAACATTCTCAACTTGGAGTGTCAAGACCCCGCCAATTGCACGGACACGGCAAGTGTGACGAATTGATAGCTCAGGAGTTCCTGCATCTGAAAAACAAAACCACCGAACTTTATTATTCGGTGGTCACTTGCTTTCCAGCGTGGAGGAATTCAGAGCGCTGCATCGGCGAGCAATCGAGGCTGAATCAAGATGAGCTTTGTCGCCGCTAAAAGTTGTTCTTTGTCAAACTTATTTTTATTGTGTCGAGTAACCAATAACTTGATGAGGACGAACTGCCGTTTGTGTTTCCGAGCGATTAATTTGATTTTGAAAGTTCAAACAATGGCGACGTTAGAACTTTTTTCTTGAATATCCTATTGTTGTTCGTACGCTTGCTTCAAACCTTGAATATCAATTTTGTCCATTTGCAGCATTGCCTGTAAAACTCTCCCCGCTTTCTCAGGATCGCTGTCCCCCAACATCTCACCCAGTGCAGTAGGAATTATTTGCCAAGATAGACCGTACTTGTCTTTAAGCCAGCCACATCTTCCTTGCTCGCCGCCTTCGGAGAGCTTGTCCCACAATTCGTCTACTTCTTGCTGCGTCGCGCAGTTCACAAAAAAAGATATTGCCTCGGTGAACTTGAATTCGGGACCGGCGTTTAATGCCATAAATTCTTGCCCATCGAGCTGGAAGGTCGCAGAGATTACCGCGCCCTTCGTTCCAGTGCCTGCTTCTCCGTGACGACTCACACTCACGATCTTTGAATTTTTAAAAATAGAGACATAAAAATTCATTGCCTCTTCGGCTTGATCGTCGAACCATAAAAATGGGGTAATCTTGTGCATAGCTTTACTCTTTTATTTCCATTCACGCAAACAAAAAAACACCAGCTTTCACTAATGCCTTTTGTTTGCATCAAATCTCAATGCTTGGTCTCTATAGTCGAGGAGGGCGAGTCTTTTTCTTTTGGTTCTTTGACTTTGCCCATCAATTTTGGTAGCGTCGTCACGATGCCATGATGCTCTGGCACAATGGCTGACTTGATGTGCTCCGCGAGGAGGACTCGAACCTCCAACCACCCGGTTACACTTGTCCCTGCGTTTCCACAAGGGGTGGACTATCTCATCATCCAAATGCTCGTTGGATGTCGGGCGCTGTGGAATTTATTGGATGGGCTCCTCATTCCTAGTCTCTGCGCCTTCTCAGCTACTCTTGTTGCCCTTCGCTGAGCTTGGTTCAGGGTTGCCGACGCTTTGGACGTTCCGGGTTCCCTGAGTTCACCCGATTTTTCGCTACTCGTCACCGAGTAGTGCTGCTAGATCATGCAAGCCGGCATGAATCTCTGCATGACAATTCTGACAGACCAGAACGCACCGATCCAATTCAGTTCTCACCTTGTCCCAAGATCGAGTATAGCCTTTTGCGCTAACGCCGAATTCCTTGCCGCCTTGATGATGGAACGCCAATGCCTCTAAGGACTTGTCATAGCCACACAAGACGCATCGGCCGCCTTTGTAATCCACAGCTTGCTTTTTCAAGTCCTTCCGGCGTCTCGCGACGAAGTACTTGTTTTTGCATTCTGGACTACAGAAGCGTTCTTGACGACCCGTGAGAACCTTGTTACAGAGATGCCACTCGCACGTGTTCATTACAGCCGGACGCTCTGCCGATTGAGCTATCGCGGAATATTCTGTTGTGGAGCCATTATACGCCAAAAAAAATTCAAGTCAAAAATAAAGGCGCAATCGGTTGCGCCTCGAAGAAAACTATCCCAAGTAATCCCGCAGCTTGCGACTGCGTAATGGATGCCGCAACTTGCGCAGCGCCTTTGCCTCGATCTGCCGAATTCGTTCACGCGTCACGCCAAACGCCTGCCCCACCTCTTCGAGCGTCCGTGTCTGCCCATCCTGCAAGCCAAAGCGCAATTCCAAAACTCTGCGTTCGCGCTCGCTCAAGCCGTCGAGCACGTCGTGCATCTGTTCTTTCAACATCTGGCGTGAGGCAGAATCCACCGGGCCCGGCATCGATTCGTCTTCGATGAAATCGCCAAGGTGCGAATCTTCTTCTTCGCCGACTGGCGTTTCGAGAGAGATTGGCTCTTTTGCGATCTTCAATACTTTACGGA
>JBBSHK010000248.1:0-5314 GCA_038253185.1 Anaerolineae bacterium
CGACCTCGTCCGGCGACTGCTCGGGATTCTTGCCAAACAAGAGCGCGCCCGCGCCCGCGACAAATGGTGTCGAGACCGAGGTGCCGCTGTGGTAGTCATAACCGCCGCCGAGCATCGTACTGATGATGTCTTCACCCGGCGCGCTCAGGTCGACCCACGCGCCCGCATTGTCAAAGCCACTTGGTCGATCATTGACATCGGTCGAATTCACCGCGATGACATAATCGCACGCGGCGGGAAAGAAACGTTCATCCACGTAATTACCCGCCGCGGCGACAATCAGCACGCCGCGCGCGTGCGCGTAAGCGATCTGCTCGCGCAAATATTGTGGACAGCGACCATCGACGGTCGTGCCACCGAGACTGAGATTCGCCACGCGCGCGTGCCGGCGCGCGGCTTCGTGAATCGCCAGCGCGACATTTTGCATCGTACCGGTATCCGCTTGCAAAACTTTGAGCGGTATCAAGCGAGCGTTCGTCGCTGTCCCCGCGATGCCCACGTGATTGTTTTGAATCGCGGCGGCAATGCCCGCCATAAAGGTGCCGTGACCTGAATCGTCAAAGGCAGGCGCGCCCGGGTCAACAAAATTATAACCGGCGAGCACGCGTCCGCGCAGGTCGGGATGAGTACGATCGATCCCCGAATCGATGATCGCGATGTCCATCGGCGCGTGCGTCGCGAGCGACCAGACCTCCGGCGCCTTGATGCGGATCAAGCCCCATTGTCGGTGAAAAAGCGGATCGTTTTCTGTGAACGCGCGAAAGAGTGGTACTGTGAAATGAATCGGGCGCGTCTCCGCCGGTTTGACGATATAGTTGGGTTCAACCAGTGTGACGCGCGGGTCGCGTTGCAATGACGTGAGTGCGGCATCGGCGCGTGTGCCCGCTTTCAATTGGGCGCGCGTGAGATCAAGGTCGTCGCTGTATTCGGCGCGCGTGAGACCGCGCGCGTCGAGCGCTTGATTTATTTCCGCACGCGAGAGTCCGGGTTGAAAGCGAACGAGGAGATCGGCGTAAGCCGGAGTGTCGGTCGAGCCTGCCGCAGCGGAGGTCGCAAAAAAGGCAAAAAGAAATGCGGCGATGAGCGCTGCCGCCGCGCCAAACTTTATGAGCATGGCGGAATTATATGCGCGTTAAAACATTCTGCCAAAAATAGAGAGCCGCGCGAATTTCGATTCTCAATAACTATCCGGCAACTTGCTCGCGCTCGCCCAGTTGCGCCCGCGGCGCGCGTTGCAGCCTTGGCATCAAACGCTCGAGGAAACTTGGCGCGCGTTCAACGCTACATCTGACGATGGTTGTTCAGCACGAAGCGCCTGCAAGCGCTCGAACAGCAAACGACAACTTGAACAAGGCGAGCGAGCAACTCATCGGCACAAAGAAGCAAAGAGAGTCGGGGGAAAAATTCAGCGCGGCACGCGCCAGCGGCAGATGTCTGTCTAGACGCCCCAATCGCGCGGGTACAAGAAATCCGCGCCGATGGTGCGCGCGCTGAGTTTCGCTACCGGCGGTATCACGCGTTTGAAATGATTCTGCCGCACGCGTTTTTCAATCTCTCGCACCACGCGTTCGTCGAACCCGAGCGCGACGACGTCTGGCGGCGTGCGCCGCTCATCCACCAGCAGATACAAGATCTGGTCAGCCATCGCGTACGTAAAACCGAGTTCGCCCTCGTCCGTTTGTCCGCTCCACAAATCGGCGCTCGGCGCTTTATCCACAATGTGCGGCGGCACGCCTACCGCTTCCGCCAGTTGCCACACCTGCGTTTTATACAGATCGCCAATGGGTTGAAGTGCTGCGGCATTATCGCCGAACTGGGTGGTATAGCCCAGAAGCGTTTCGGTCTTGTTGGACGTGCCGACGACCAGCCCGCCGAATGCCGACGATTGATCGTACAAAATAATCATACGCGCCCGCGCCATAATATTGCCGCGACGCTTCTCGTCACCATCCACATGCGCGCTCAGGTACGGCTCCACAATCGGCGTGATCTCGATCAGCTTGGACTGGATGCCGAGCTGCTCGACCATTTCTTCAGCATCCGCGCGGCTGGACGGATTCGAGGCGCGATAAGGCATCAACACCGCGAGCACATTTTCTGCGCCCAATGCTTTGGTCGCCAGTGTCGCCACGAGCGCCGAATCAATCCCGCCGGATAATCCGACCACCGCGCGCGAAACACCCACGCGAGTTATTTCGACGCGGACGAAATCCGTGAGCAAGCGTTCCGCCAGCTCGGTGTCAATTTTCAAACGGGAGAGAAGGTCCATTGGTGAATTATAGATTGCCGATTGCGGATTGCCGATTGCAGATTGAATAATGACGCGCGATCAGTCGAGAAGAAAGTTTTGCTCGCGTAGTGACTAATTTGGGGTCTTGGCGCTTCGCATGGATTCAGTCGCGCCATTGCCGCGGATGCGATTGAGTTCGCGGACCACCAGTTCCATTCGTTCGTCGCGCAAGGTGGGCAAACGCAAGCGCGCGCGTCGCAACGCGTCTGTATCAATTTCCGCGACGGTGAGCGATTCATCCATCAGCGGCGCGCAGGTCAGCTCATTCGCGTTCGGCCCAAAGGCGAGACTGCCGCCCCAAAATGAAACACCATCTTCGATCCCGACGCGATTCACATACACCACAAATGTCGTCAGCATTTCGGCATAGGTGCGGAGGAAGGAATTCACCGTGACTTCACTGGCGAGCTGTCCGGGGCGGTCTGCCGCAAGTCCGTAACCGGGACTTGACGCGATGTCGATTAAAAAATCTGCGCCGTCCTGCCACAATAAATACGCCGCGGAAATGTGCCACGCGTCCTCGCAAATCATCAAGCCCATTCTGCCGAACCGCGTATCAAAGGCGCGCAAGCTATCGCCCGCCGCGAAAAAGCGCGCGTCGTCAAACAGGCGATAGGTGGGCAAATAAACTTTGCGGTGCAGGTGAACCACGCGCTCGCGCGATAAATAAGCGGCAGAGATGTAATAGCGAAAGCGCGGGTCCTGCTCGACAAAGCCGACGACGAGATCAAGGTCGTGACTCTCCGCCAGCAGTTTGCCGAACATTGGATCATCGCCGGTGGGACGTGCTACGACGGTGGGCACGAGGTCTTTTAAATAATAGCCGGTCAGTCCCAACTCTGGAAAAATCAGCAGGTCAACTTTCTCAATTCGGGCGCGGGCGATCATCTCTCGATGCTTGTCGAGATTGGCGAGCACATCACCAAGGCGCGGCGCGAGTTGCGCGAGTCCGATCCGAAATT
Source organism: Anaerolineae bacterium (assembly GCA_038253185.1). Classification (GTDB taxonomy): domain Bacteria; phylum Chloroflexota; class Anaerolineae; order UBA4142; family SHND01; genus JBBSHK01. The sequence goes on from JBBSHK010000248.1 coordinate 3,253, forward strand.
TCATCTGTCCTTCACAAGGAGAATTTTTTGACTGGGCGTGATTATACATCGGCGCGCGAGTGGAAGCAAAAGAAACGCTCCGCAATTCGCGGAGCGCTCGCCTTGGTGCAATGAAAAAGTTTGTGAACTCAACTCGAGTTGCGTTTGCGCGTCTGCGCGGCTTTTTTTGCGGACGCCGAGCGCGCGGCGGCGGGACGACGGGCGGAAGCGGCGCCGCCCTTGCGTCCACCTTTTCGAGATGGCTCTTTATTGACCAGATCTTTGCTGCCCGAGCCGCCTTTGGCGCCGCCGCCGTATTCTTTGTTGACCGTTGCCCAACCGATCGCTTTGGCGCGCTTTTCAGACACACCGCGCTTTGCATAGCCCTCGGCAATGTCTTCCGCCTGCCGTTTTTGTTTGTCGCTGTATTTTGCTTTCGATCCTTGTGGCATATTGACCTCCTCGAATAACACAACGATTGCTGCGCGGCGATGTGACTTTTTCTTAAGGTTCAATGCGCGGCGACCAGTTGGCGTTGATTCCGCTGCCACCAAAAGGTCAGGAGGAAGGGCGCCAGTGCCACAGCTGCCGCAACTAGACCCATTACGCCGAAGCCGACCGCGGCAAAAATAAAGCCGCTGCCCAGACTGCCTACCGCGGAGGCAAGTCCCACCAAAAAATCGTTGAACCCTTGCGTGCGCGCGCGTTCGGCTGGTGAGAGTTGATCGGACAAGAGCGATGAGCCGCCAACATAACAAAAATTCCAGCCCAGTCCGAGCAGGAACAACGCGAGCGACAGCGGCAACAGTTCGGATGAAAACGGCGCGAACAATGACGCGAGCACCAACGTCCCCGCGCCAATCAGAATCACCGGAGCGCGTCCCCATTGATCGGCAAAGCGACCGGAAAGAATCGAGAAGGCGTACATTCCGAAAGAGTGGGAAGAAATTACCACCGAAATATCGGTGAGCGGATGCTGATGGATTTTCATATGCAAGGCGGTGATGACCATCAGCATCACCATCACCATTTGACCAAAGACCATCGCGAGAATCGCGATCAGCGCCGCGGGTGCGCGCAGGATTTCGCGCAGCGAACGCGTTTGTCCCACGCGCGACGCGCTGTGCGGATACAGGCGCGCGATTTCTCTGCCGACTTCGCGCGGGTCCGGTCTCAACCGGATGAACACGATGAGCGCGGCGAGGGCAAACAGTCCGAGACTGCCGGCGAACGCTCCCGCGAGTTCATCAAAACCCAGTCGCGTCGCAACTTGACCTGCGGGTCCGACCAGGAGCGGTCCGGTCACCGCGCCGACCGTACCGCCAATCACCACATTCGAAATCGCGCGCCCGCGCACCTCGGGCGGATGAACTTCTGCCGCGGCGAAGCGCCCCAACGTCAACGCGGCATTGGCAACCCCCATGAGCACGAGACCAATGAGAAAAAGAAAAAATGCGCGGTCGACCACCGCGAACGCGGCAAGTCCCGCGCCGACGACACCGAGCGCGATTCCTAGACTCAAGCCCCAGCGCCTTCCCAATCGCTCCATCAAGTCACCCCAGATAAACGCGGCGACAGCTTGCCCGAGGAGATAGATCGCGCTGGGTAAACCCGCGAGCGCGGCGCTGCCGCTCAGACTCGCGCCGACAATCGAGGTAACCGTCGCAACGGCAATAAATCCGGCGGAGCCGAGACTCTGCGCGAAAAACAGTGTGAGCGTAGTCTTGCGCGCAATGGCGGTGTAATTCATTTCGGTTTGCACAGGAACTAAATTTACAAAGTAAATGCTGGCAAAATTCTTCGTGTCTTTGCGCCTTGATGGTTACTAATAGACAGCACCAATTATAGTCGCAGCATCTCGGTGTCTGTCATTTCGAGCGCAGCGAGAAATCCTAGTTTTCCAAGCACGAGATCTCCACTTGAGCAAGCGCCTACGCCAGTCCTCTCGTCGGTCGCTCCGCTCCCTCGAAATGACAGATCATACGAGTTTTGTTTGACCCATCTATTAAAGCGCCTAACAAAAGGAAGAACTCCAAGCGGAAATCCTTCCCGCCGTGCTGAATTTTGGAAATGAAATTTACTA
>JBBSHK010000249.1:0-5312 GCA_038253185.1 Anaerolineae bacterium
CGGGAACGCATAGATGCTCAGGAGCGAGGGCGGGTTAAAGCCCTTCGCGCCAATCGCGGCAAGGTTCGCCAAATTCTTTTCAGTCGGATTGGTCGCGTCGAACGTGCCGACGTTCCGCAAAAAGCGCGCGAGGAATCCCACTTGCGCGATGGGTTTGTCCTCGAACGTAATCGGCTCCGAGGGCGGCGACGTACGCGCGAAATCAACTTGCGAGGTGGACCATTTCGCGCCGCCGTGACAGAGTTGACATTTCGTGCTGGTGAAAAGCTGTCGCCCCTTGGCGATCTGCTTGCCCGTGTCGCTGTTCGCGTCAACGCCCGCGTAGGGTGATTGGGGCGAGCGCACTTTTTTGGCAATCCACTGGGTGATCGCATCCCACCCACCGACACCGCCGACGTGCAACTGCGGACGCCCACAGTTCGGCGGATTGAACGCGGTGACGACGGGATGCGGCGCAGTCCGTGGGTTCGCGCCAACAGTGTCCGTGATGACCAAACCCACTCCGCCCGACACGCCGCGAATGTTTAATTCGAAATCGCAGATCTCGTCAAAGATCGCAGAATAATTCAGTACGCGCTGATCGGTGTCGGGGTTTTTTGGACTGAAGGTCGCGTTGAGTGGAATTGATTTGCGCGGACCCGCGGGGAATTGCCAGACCACGCCGTCGGTCAGTCCTTCAAAGTGACACGATGAGCACGCCTGCCAACCGAGGTTTGACATGCGCCCGCTCACGCCCTCGTCAAACGTACCAATAGAGGTGTTGAATAATTCATTCCCCGCGAGTGTGATGAACGCATCGCTGCCGGGTGGGGGCAGTGCCGCCGCGGAAATTTTCGCGAGCTCAACTTCGGGCGATTTCGTCAGATCGATGATTGAAATATCGCGCGAGATGAAATTCGTGACGTAGGCGCGCGTGTCCGCGTTGTTGACGACGATGCCGCGCGGATTTTTTCCGACGGGAATCGTCAGAACTTTTTTCGTGTCGGTGACGGGCACGGTCACGACCGACGGCGCGCCATTCGCGTCGAGCGTCACTTTCGCTACGACATTGGACGCGGCAGAGACGACATAGCCTTCATTCGCATTGTGCTTGAACGAAATCGCCCACGGGTTCGCCAAGAAAAGTTTCGGCAGCGCGGTTTGATTTTTGACCGCGAGATTCAGGTTGATGGTGCCGCCGGATAATTCCGATTTCGAGGCGGTGTCAAAAACGGAGAGGAACGCCTGTGTATCGGAATCGAATTTCACCGGACCCTGCGGCGACGCGGCGATGTTCGGCAGATACCCTTTTCCGTTTTTGAGAACGACCGCCTGCAATTGATTGGGGAACGCGGTGACCGGATCATTTGCCGTGCCGCCGAACGCGGTGCGGTCGGAAGTAAAGCCGGTATCGTGCGGCGCGAGAATGATCGTGCCGGCAACGTTCTGATCGTCGCTGGTCGAGAGCACGACGACTTTGGCTTCACGACCATTGTCGGTCATCTCTTTGCCGTTAGCCGAAAGTTGCGACAGGAATTGCGTCACGTAAACGAACTGCGCGCCGGCGCCGCCATTGTTCGCCGTAATCGCAATTCCGCGCGGCTCGACAATAGGTAATGCAATCGTAGCGACGGTTTTATTTTGCGCGGTGTCAATCACTGAAACCGAACGCGACGCGCCATTCACCACGTATGCGCGTTTGCCGTCGGGCGTCAGCGCGATGCCATACGGTTCGACGCCGACTTTAATTTGCATCAGTTCTTTTTGCGCGGCGAGGTCGATGACAGACACTGTATTGCTGCCCTGATTGGTGACGTAGGCGAGCTTGTCGTCGTTCGAGAGCGCGACCGAGATGGGTTCGACGCCGACTTTAACTTCTGCGACTTTTTGATTGGTAGCACCCGCGACATTGATAATCGTAACGCTGCCGTTGAGCGGGTTGGTCACGACGACCGTTTTGTCGTCGCTAGTCACCGCGATGGAACTAGAGCTTGATGGATTCTTGTTGACGGGCGCGGAGGGCGCGTTCGTGGCGGCAGGTGGGTTCGTTACTGCGGGCGCGGCGGTTGCAGGAGGTTGCGTCGGGACGGCGGGGGCGACAGTCGGTTGCGCCGGTGGAGAGGTGGGCGCGGGCGGATTCACCGTCGGCGGTGGCGCGGCGCACGCGGCAAGGAACACGCCGACGATAAACACAAAGACTAGAGCGAGCCAGACCGGACGAGACGGCGTGGACATAGTCCCTCCTTAAGTGAATGGGTAATGGCGCGTTCGCCAATTACGAGACGACAAAGCGGAAGAGACGAGCCTAGTACGGGTTCGACGCATTAATGCCAACGAGGCAACTAGGAAATTTCGCCCGATTGTATTTACGTGAATATGAAGTTTTGAAAATAAAGACGTCCCCGGTGAGGCTCGAACTCACAACCTCAGCCTTCGCAGGGCTGCACTCTATCCAATTGAGCTACGGGGACTCGCCAGAGTACTGGCGGAGCGGAGGGGGCGGGATTTGAACCCGCGCTAGAAGAATTACCCCCTAGACCCACTTAGCAGGCGGGCGCACTAGACCAGGCTATGCGACCCCTCCAGACAGAATTTACGATTGCGGATTTGGGATTAAAGATTTTCTGTTTCAATCAGAAATCAGAAATCCAAAATTATAAATCCGCACTGGCGGAGCAGGAAGGATTCGAACCTCCGTGGCTCATCGCCCATCCGCTTTCAAGGCGGCGCCAATCGTCCACTCTGGCACTGCTCCACTTTTCCGGACGCGCAACATTTTAGCAGAGAGAATGCGAATCGTCAAATGAAAATGCAAAGGTCACAAGCTGCAGCGCGCAACCTGTGACCTTCAACCTTCAACCTGCAACTTTCAACCGTCTCTACGGATAAATCCCGCGCATCTGTGTTGCTTCCGCCACGCGGCTGATCGCCAGCATCAACGCGGCAGTACGATTATCAACGTGGTTGCGCTCCGACAAATCGACCACATCTTCGAATGCACGCGACATAATTGCCAGCAGCTTGCGTTTAATCTCGGCTTCATCCCAGAAGAACGACTGCAAGTCCTGCACCCATTCAAAGTAAGAAACCGTCACGCCGCCTGCGTTCGCCAGAATATCTGGAATCACGAACACCCCTTTATCGTGCAGAATGCGATCGGCTTCGGGCGTTGTCGGACCGTTCGCTGCTTCCGCAATAATTTTGGTCTGAATGCGCGGCGCGTTTGTTGCCGTGATCTGGTCTTCGAGCGCAGCGGGAATCAAAATGTCGCAAGGCACCTCCAGCAATTCCGCGTTGGTCAAGTTGTCCGCGCCTTTCAGGTCCATTACCGAACCGGTCTCCCGCTTGTGGCGTTCGATAGCACTCGGATCGAGTCCATCGGTATTCACGACGCCGCCGCGCGAATCGCTCACCGCGATAACGCGCGCGCCGATCTCATGCATCAAGCTCGCGGCGAACGCGCCCGCGTTGCCGTACCCTTGGATCACGACTCGCGCGTCTTCGAGTGACATATCCAAATGTCGCGCCGCTTGTTCAATTACCATCCTGATGCCGAGAGCGGTTGCCTCATTGCGCACGAGCGAGCCGCCCAACGCCACCGGTTTGCCGGTCACGACGGATGAAATCGTATGTCCTTTGTGCATTGAATACGTGTCCATGATCCACGCCATGATTTGCGGTGTCGTATTCACGTCGGGCGCGGGAACATCGCGGTCCGGTCCAATTAGGATTTCAATTTCGGTCGTGTAACGCCGCGTCAAGTTTTCCAACTCACGCGAGGTCATCGGTCTGCCGCTGCGCTCGCCTTTCGGATCGCACGCGACGCCACCTTTGCCTCCACCGAATGGAATTCCCATCATCGCGCATTTCCATGTCATCCACATCGCGAGCGCCTTGACTTCATCCAGTGTCACATCGGGATGATAGCGAATGCCGCCTTTCGCCGGACCGCGATTCACATTGTGATGCACGCGATGTCCCGTAAAGACATGCACCTTGCCATCCGAAAGCTTTACGGGAAAATTTACGGTCAGCTCGCGTTTGCAGTTGCCGAGAATCTCCCGCATATTGTCGGAGAGCTTGATCTTGTCAGCCGCGGCATTGAATTGCTCGACTGCCATCTCCCACGGATTCGTGCGACGTGCGAGCCGCGTCACGGTGGTATCTTCTCTGACTGGGGCTATCATCATTTGAATCTCCTCATTGAGAATTTTGGAAGGAATTGATTCTGAAAATATCAGGGGTAGATGCCGCGCAGGCGCGTCGCTTCCGCCACGCGTTCGATGGCGACAATGTTCGCGGCGGTGCGAAGTGGGACTTGCAATCTTTGCGCCCGTTCGTTGACCGCCTGAAAACTGTACTGCATCACGCGCTTGAGTCGCGCGTTGATCTCGTCCTCATCCCAAAAATAATGTTGCAAGTCCTGCACCCATTCGAAATAAGAAACGGTCACACCACCCGCGTTGGCGAGAATGTCCGGGATCACGAACACGCCATTGTCGAAAAGAATCTGGTCGGCTTCGGGGGTCGTCGGACCATTCGCGCCTTCCGCGAGAATGCGCGGCTTGATGTGCGGCGCGTTCTCTGCCGTGATCTGTTCCTCCAAGGCGGCGGGCACAAGTATCTCGCAAGGAATTTCAAGCAATTGATCGTTCGACACGCGCTCCACGCCCGGGTAATCGATCACCGTGCGCGTCTTTCGCACATGCTCGATCAGCGTGTGAGGGTCGATGCCGTTCGGATTGTAAATGCCGCCATTTACATCACTCACCGCAATAATGCGACAGCCCGCGTCGTGCAGCATCACCGCGCTGATCGAACCTACGTTGCCGAATCCCTGAACGACGGTGGGCGTGTCTTGCATATCAAGTCCCAAATATTTCGCCGCCGCTATCACCGCAAAGCTCAAGCCGCGTCCGGTCGCGTCCGCGCGTCCGAGCGAGCCGCCGAGGTTCACCGGCTTGCCGGTCGTGATCGCGCTCTCCAGAAAACCGTGATGCATCGAAATCGTATCCATCAACCACGCCATCACTTGCGCGTTCGTGTTCACATCCGGCGCGGGGATGTCGCCGTCGGGACCAATTAGTTCGCTGATCTCGGTGGCAAAGCGTCGCGTCAGTCCTTCGAGCTCGTGCATCGAAAGCTGCGTGGGGTCAACCACCACTCCCCCTTTCGCGCCGCCGAAAGGAATTCCAACGACTGCTGATTTCCACGTCATCCACATCGAGAGGGCGCGCACTTCGTCCAGCGTCACACCCGGATGATAGCGAATGCCGCCCTTGCCCGGACCGCGCGCGCGATTGTGCTGCACGCGATATCCAGTGAAGGAACAA
>JBBSHK010000250.1:0-5221 GCA_038253185.1 Anaerolineae bacterium
CTTTCTCGAGCGCCGCCTGCTGATTCGCAGCCTCGGGCACATGCTTGATCAATACGTTGGGTGTCGCGGGCTTGGTGCTGGCATTCGGATTCGCTTTCAGCAAGACTTCGACTTCTTTTTGCCAGTGATCGATGATGTAAGGTCCACTGCCCGCCGAGTGATCGAGCAACCAGCCGGAGCCAAAATCGCCAGCGGCTTCATGTGTCTTGACGACTTTGGAATCGACGACGCCGCCTACATTGAACGTGAGGACGGACAGAAAACCTTGAGGACTCGCGGTCTTGGGCAGAGTAATGACGAGAGTCTTCGCGTCCGTCGCTTTGAAACTGTCCTGCTTGAGTCCGCCGATATCGGTAAACAAATAAGCGGGCGATTTGTTCAGCGAGATCACGCGTTGGAAGGAATACACGACGTCGTCGGCGGTGACAGGATTGCCGCTGGAAAATTTGGCGTCACGCAGGTGAAAGGTCAATTCGGAATTTGCGCCCGCGTCCTTGATCTCCCATTTCTCGGCGAGCGCAGGACGAATCGTGGTGAGGTCGGTCGCGGTGATTTGGACCAATGTTTCGTACGCGTTGTGTCCGGCGAGCAGTCCGCCAAATTCATAAGTGACGGCAGGGTCAAGCGAAATCAGATCGCTCAGGTCGCCATCGTAGACTAATGTATCGGCGGCAGTGCCAGCCGCGCCCGGCGCTTTGGTAGGCGCAGTAGTTGCCGCAGGTGCGTTTGTGGCAGCCGGTGCATTGGTCACGGCGGGCGCATTGGTGGCAGCCCCAGAGGGATTGCCTACGGTCGCGGGCGGCGCGACCGTCTGCACTGTCCCAGGGGCACATGCCGCCAGCGCCAGCAGCGCGAGAGCGGCAAGAACGAACAAGGTAGTGGAACGAATTTTCATCTTCTCCTCCTCCGGAAAAGTATATTGTGGATTTTGGTCAACGAGCGTTATCTACCACGCGTTTCAAAAATGCTTTTTCTCGTTCAGGTTGGAGCAATTTGCCGTTGACACCGCCGATTGCGTTCCTGCAAAGTTTCATTTTTGAAACGCGTGGTAGAAATGTGGGAAAGCGGAGAGGCGCGGAAGCGAATTACGGCGCTGAATATCGCTTCCGCAAAATACAGATACAATTGAGTTGCACGTACGATGGTTTGAACATTGATGGTGGCACAGTCTCATCGATAGAGTGATTACCCAATGTGCAACTCTTTTTGTCATTTCGAACAAAGTGAGAAATCTCGATGCGCCTCACGCTGAGATTTCTCGTCGCAGACTGCGCTCCTCGAAATGACAGTTGAAAACGCGAATAAGTTGCACATTGCGTAGTGAATGCCTCATTGAGACTCTTCAGGCAATTATATCGGCGCAGTCGCGTTTGGCAATTGTGAGTCGGCGACAAGACAGGGCTGTTGCAAAGTCGATTTCTCTTGTCAGGTCGAACGGAGTGAGCCATCTCGACTGAATGAGCTATCGAGATTTCTCGTCGCAAAAACCGCTCCTCGAAATGACGTAGAGACGTTTTCAGCGCTTGTCAACGGACTTTGCAACAGCCGTAGGCGATAAGGTCTATCGAGAAACGTGTTACAATCCGATTGTTAGGTGCTTTGAGGAGGCTCATGTTACATCTAGTCATCGATGCGCACGAAGATATTGCGTACAACGCGCTGGTGATGGGGCGAGATTTTTTTTCGTCCGCGCACCAGCTTCGCGAACGCGAAGAGGAGTCGAGACGCGTTGATGTCGCGCTGCGGGACCTTCCGCCGAATGGCGGGATCGCGATGCTCGGATTGCCGGATTTATTACGCGGTAATGTGCGCGTGGTGTTTGCGACCGTGTACGCCACGCCGGCGAACAATCGCTTTCATCTTCCGGGTCGAGCCTACTCGACGCCGGCAGAAGCGGAAGCGCTCGCGCGTGAGCAGCTTGCCTATTACGCGCTGCTGGCGGCAGACTCGCGCGTGAGTATCATCACTACGCGGGAGGACTTGGATAAAGTGATCGACTCGCCGGAGCCGCGCGTGGGATTTGTTTTGTTGATGGAGGGCGCGGACCCGATCGTGCAACCGGAGGATGCGCAAGCTTGGTTCGATGCGGGGGTGCGCATCGTGGGCACCTCGTGGGGCGCGACGCGTTACGCCGGCGGCACCGGCGCGCCGGGTCCGTTGACGCCGCTCGGTCGCGCGCTGATGCCTGAACTTTCGCGCGCGGGCTTTATTCTTGACACCTCGCATATGGCAGAGCAATCCTTCTTTGACGCGCTGGAATTATTCGACGGCGCGGTGATTGCCAGTCATTCCAACGTGCGAAAGTTTGTGCCGACCGATCGGCAGTTGAGCGATGAGATGATCAAGGCACTCGCCGCGCGGGACGGCGTGATCGGCAGCGTCTTTTACAATCAGTTTTTGAAACAGCGCTGGCGCGAGTCGGGCGCACAAAAGGATGCGGTCACGCTGGCGACCGTCGTCGATCATATGGAATACATTTGCGATCTCGCGGGCGATGCGCGGCATATCGCGATTGGCACTGATGCCGACGGCGGCTTTGGTGTGGAATCCGCGCCGCGCGAAATCGATACGGTCGCGGATTTGCACAAACTCGCGGACGCGCTGTCCGACGCGAACTTTGGCGACGCAGACATCGACGGAATTCTGTGCGGGAACTGGCTGCGGATTTTGCGCCGCGCGCTGCCAAACGGGTGATGCCGGCGCCTCCAATCTATGATATACTTTATTGGTAACTCCGCCATCCGCAAAATTTAAGGTACAAATGTTCAAGAATATAAACGCCGGTAAACGAATAAGCCAATTCTCTGCCTCGATTAAACGCGGTCTCGATGTGATTCCGCGCAGTCTGCGCGCCATTCCCAGGGGATATGCTGCCGCGTCCAATTGGGCGTACGAGATGGGGCGCTTTAATCCGCACGTTCCGTTCTCGCATACCTCAACGCATCCGCACCTGTATGATGAGATGCACCTTCCGCTTGTGAAAGATATTCCGGGAATGGAACGATTGGGACTCGACCCGAAGAATATCACGGTCTCGATTCCTTTTGAGATGCGAGGGCAAAAAATTCGCGCGCTGAAAACGTCCAAGGTGGATGCGAGCGGACGAAGCCGTTATCCGCGCCTCTTGGTCATCTTTCGTGACGTGCATCCCGAATTCTTGGGCGACGAGACGATTCTGGTGCAGCCCGGCGGCAGTGCGCAGAGCCAACTTCGCCTCGACGACGCCAATCTCACGTGGATGGTGTGGCAGCCGCGCCGCATCAAGATCGTTAACAAGCGCCGCGAAGTCTACAAGACCCAAGCCGAGATCGATGCCTTTGACATCGCGCGTGAACTCTCGCGCTATATCAAGGAAGGTTCGAACAACCAGATCGTCGTCAATCCCAACACGATGCTCTCCGCCATTGATATTTTTACGCGCTATTCTCCGCCGCTGCAGACGCGCTGGAAGATTTTGTCCGACCGCTATGCCTTTATGCGGCATCTCACGATGCGCCCCCACGCGGTCGCCGCACTTTTGCGGAGCATCATTGAAATGCCCTCGCAAGAGTTGTTGCACTTGATTGATGAAATCGAAGCCGGCGAAATTCAGACGTGGAGCGGGTTTCTCGACGCGATCAATCATATCCCCAACGTAAATGCGATTGCCGGCGGCGCGGCGATTGCGGAACAGCATGGGATGCGTACCAGCCTGGTCCGCAGCGAACACGCGCTCGCGGAAAATATTCCGCCGAGTATTTTTGTCTCGTCGTTAGGTCTGCCGTATTTCCTCGCGTATTTGGATGCGCGCGAAAAACGCATCGAGCCGAATATCAAGGCGCTGGCGGAAGACAACGCGCGCGTGGTCGAGGCGATGATCCATTTCCACCGTCGCTTTGCGCAAATCAAGCTCGAAGCGATTCAGGCGGGCACACAACAACTCGAAGCGGGGCAGGGGAAATTGATCGCCGCCGCGGAGCAGTCGGTGCGCGAGTTGTTGGACTTGCAGGAGCAGCAGTTTCGCGGCAACCTCATCATCGACGTACCCAAGCGCGCGGTCGAAAGTCAAGAGGTAGTTGCGGCGCTGCCCTCCTCCTCCGAAACACCCCCGTCGAATTCGCGGCGTTAACGCACAACGGAGAAAATAAAAAAGGCGACCCTGGGGTCGCCTTTGCATTCCGGCTCGTCGTGCGCGGGGTGAGCGCGCGCTGATTTATTTTTCAGAGCTCTCTGCGATATTTCGCAATATGTGATCCGGATTCAACGACCGCATAGCATCCACCGCGACTTCCCAACGTCCTTCTTCGCACAATCCCGCGAGTCCCGCTTGCTCATAACCATCGAGCGCGGCGCGGGTACAGGCATCGCGTAGTGCTTCGGCGAGTCATAGTTCTTTCTCGTTGTCAATCGGTTGATTCATCTTTATACGTTAACGTATCCCGTTCCAATACCCATTCGCTCGGATGCTGTCGCCGCCATTCAAATAATGTCACCGCGAGCGCATGAGTCACATTCATCGAACCATTGACGCCGAACAGCGGAATATGTACGGCTTGCTGGCACATCTGCAATATCGCCGCGGGAATTCCATGTTGCTCACTGCCTACGACGAGTGTACATTCAACCGGCAGTGATGTTTCAAAAATGTTTGTCGAGCGCGTCGTCAACTCAATCGCGATCAACGGCGGCAGCACCGGATAAGTTTCGCGCAAGAATTCTTCACGCTCGCAAAATTCCCACCGCACGAGCACATCAGCATTCCGCGCGGTCTTGCGAATGCGCGCTCGATTCGGGGTCTCGGTGTTGATAAAGATAACACGCGAGGCGCCTGCCGCGTCTGCCAAGCGTAGCACCATACCAACATTTTCCGGTACGGTTAACCCCACAGCGACGACTGTGGGTCCTGATGGGAACGCGCCGGATTCGCGCAACTCCTTTTGGCGCTCGTACAAAATTCGGCTATCGAGTTGTTCGCCCGCCAAATTCTCAGTCATACTTTTTTCGCATCGTTAGGAATCGTAGTCGTTCCGTGAGTATTTTCTTGGAGCAACTGTCCATTCTGATCTAAATGTCGCGTGATGTGCCCGACTTCACGCCCGTTCTTTTAATATTGCATAACTTCATCGCGTCCGCCTGTAGAATACTGGTCAGTGTCATAAACCACGAACCAGACTTCCCAGATATCTCCATTCGGCGTTTGGTATTCTTCTTGCAAGCGCTCCATAGCTGTCCTCATCGAGTA
>JBBSHK010000251.1:0-5200 GCA_038253185.1 Anaerolineae bacterium
GCGCGTTTTTATATTGCCCGCATCGCTGCCTGACTGCGGCTCGGTGAGTGAGTAAGCGCCGAGCGCGTGCCCGGACGCTAGCGGTATCAAAAACTTTTGCTTTTGCTCTTCGCTCCCGAACCGGTTGAGACTGTTGCAGACGAGCGAATTATTCACCGACATAATTGTGCCGTGCGAGGCATCCACCTTGCTGATTTCTTCCACCGCGAGCGCGTAGCAAATCGTGTCCAGCCCCGCGCCGCCGTACTCCGTCGGAGTCTCGATCCCCATCAAGCCCAGTTCACCCATCTGCCTGACCGTCTCGCGCGGAAATTCGCCGCTCTCGTCGAGTTCCGCCGCAATCGGCGCGATCTCATTCTCCGCGAATTCACGCGCCAGCGCGCGAATTTGTTTTTGCTCATCGGTTAAATCAAAATCCATCGCTACTTCCAATCACGCAACAATCGCTCTGTCCGTTCCAAAATGGTGCGCGCAGTATTGACTGCGCTCTCTGCCTGTTCCTGGCTCGGCTCACCGTACGGCAGCAAGCCCGGCTCTGCGGTAGGATACCGCGTTGGGATGTAGTAATAATCGAGCGTGCGAATTTCCTCGCGCAAGTCGCCAAACCATTCCGGCGGCAGCAGCGCCAACAAATCTTTCTGCATGTGTGCGCGCGGCGGCGCAAAATATTGTTGACGACCGACGAGCGCCTTGAAAGTTTTCTCAACAACCTGCTGCGAGTGAAAGCATGCCTGCGGGTAAACTTTTCCCTCCAGCCCGAAACTTGCCATCTTCAAATCGTCACGCGCGCGTTTGAGCCAACTCTCGGCATTCACTTCCAGGTAGAGTTTTTCCTCCTCAGGCGAGAGCGGCACGGGCGCAATGTCCTCCGGCGTCCCGTCGCGCTGATACAGGACGCGACCTTTGGCGAGCATCTCGTCACGGACGAATGGATCGCGGCGGCGCACCCGCTCAAATTCCTCCGGCGTGTACGCGAAAATATCGATGTTGACCCGTGAATCGAGCAGCGCGCAAATCTTGGCAGGACGATGCCAAAAAGGCACATCGCTCTCTTGCACGATGAGGAGATCAATATCCGACCACTCGTTCACGCCGCCCGTCGCGATAGAGCCATACGCGACGATAAGCTGCGGATCGAAGTGCTCGATTAGCACCGGCACGATCCGCGCCAATTCCGTCTCGATCAATTCTTTCCGTTCAACCACCGCGTCGAGCATAGTTGATTTGTGATTTAGGATTTCTGATTTTGAAAAATTCGATTCATCCCAAATCAGAAATCACAAATCCGCAATTTCCTCACGCCATTTCAATCGCGAGCGCGACCGCTTCGCCACCGCCGAGACACGCGGACGCGATGCCGCGTTTTCCGCCGCGCCGTTTCAATTCGTACAACAGCGTGACCAGAATGCGCGCGCCGCTCGCGCCGAGCGGATGTCCGAGCGCAATCGCGCCGCCGTTCACATTGACCTTGTCCCAATCCCATCCGAGTTCATTGCCATCTGCGAGCACTTGCGCCGCGAACGCTTCGTTTAGCTCGAACAAGTCCACGTCATTCAACTTCCAATCGATTTTTTTCAGCAAATCGCGAATCGCATAAATCGGCGCCCAAAAAATTTGCTTGGGTTCAACCCCCGCTTGTTGATAACCCACGACGCGCGCCAATGGCTGGTGTCCGTTCGCTTGCTCTTCGCCGACCAGCACGAGCGCGGCGGCTCCGTCGGAAAATGGCGGCGCGTTACCCGCGGTGACAGTGCCGTTTTCCTGAAACGCAGGTCGTAACTTGGTCAAGGCTTCGAGCGAAGTATCGCGTCGCGGCGACTCGTCGGTCTGAAATAGTTCGACGCCTTTTTTTGTTTTCAATTCCACCGGCACAATTTCTTCCGCGAATTTGCCTGTATTGATCGCCGCAACCGCGCGTTGGTGGCTCCTCAGCGCGTATTCATCCTGCTCCTCGCGCGTCACTTCCATTTTCTGCGCGATAAATTCCGCGGCGTTCCCCATATGCCAATTTGCGAACGGGTCCCACAGTCCGTCGTGAACGGTCGCATCTTGCATTCGCACATCGCCCAGCCGCGCGCCAAAGCGCGCCTGCGGCAGCATATACGGACCGCGATTCATATTTTCCATACCGCCCGCGACAATCGTGTCCGCATCCCCGACACGAATCATCGCTGTGCCGAGCATCGCGGTTTTCAAGCTCGAGCCGCAGACTTTGTTGATCGTGGTGGCGTTGATCGCGTTCGTCAAGCCGGCGCCAATCGCCGCCTGGCGCGCCGCCGCCATGCCCAACCCCGCGCCCACGACATTGCCCATCAGCACTTCGTTCACCTGTTCAGGTTCCACGCCCGCGCGTTCCATCGCGGCGCGGATCGCAATCGCGCCAAGTTCGGTCGCGGGAATATCTTGGAGCGCGCCCTGAAATTTTCCAATCGGCGTACGCGCGCCGCCGAGAATAAACACCTCTCTGAATTTCATATTCATATTAACGTTCACTCCACTTGAATCCAACCGCAAAACATTTTACTCCAAAAGCAAACCTTTGGCTATCAACTCGGCGCGTCGGCTCAACACGAATTAAAAAAGCGGGTCAACCCCGCTTCATTCCCTTGCCCGATTATTTTTTTCGCGTGCATCGAGCTTTCGGAGTGCGCGTCGGAGACGTTTGTACATACTGTCCACATCTTCAGCGAGCACGCGCGCGCCGCCGGTCGTCGTCATAAAATTTGTGTCTGCGACCCAGCGTGGCACGAGATGCACGTGCAAGTGCTCTTTCAAACCCGCGCCCGCGGCTTCGCCCTGATTGATGCCGACGTTGTAACCTTTGGGGTGAATCGCCTCGTCGAGAATCGCCATGCCTCGCTGGATGAGCTGCATCATCTCCAGCAGCGTCTCATCGTCAATCTTCTGCAATTCTCCGATGTGCGCGACCGGCGCGATCATCAGTGCGCCCATTGTGTACGGATAGCGATTGAGCAGAATCACCGCGCGCGCGCCGCGCACGAGCAGCAAATTTTTTGCGTCGTGGCGCGGGGAATCCTGAAAAGCGCGGCAGATGAAACAAACTTCGTCCTTCGGCGCATCGAAATATTCGTGACGCCACGGCGCGTCGATGAGAGTCAAGCCGCTGCGTTCGAGAGCGGAGTGCCTTGGGCGCTCGGATTTGGGCATTGGCGATAGTCCACAAAGTACACGAAGAACACGAATTTGTTTTCCAGTTTCGTGTCGTTTTATGTACTTTCGTGGATTTCTACTTTCGGATTCCCTTATCGTACACTTCGGGATTCACCGGTGTCGGCAGTCGTTCACCTTTTACGCCCGCGATCAAATTGCGCGCCGCCATTTCTGCCATCTTGCCGCGCGTGGCGATCGAGCCGCTGGCGATGTGCGGCACGATGAGACAATTCGGCAGTGATACGAGCGGACTGTCCAACGGAATCGGCTCGGGTTCGGTCACGTCTAATGCCGCCGCGCGAATTTTTCCTTGTGTGAGCGCGTCGTACAACGCGTCGGTATCAATGATTGGACCCCGCGCGCTGTTAATCACAATTGCATTCGGTTTCATTTTCGCGAACGCGTCGGCATTGAACAGGTGCCGCGTGTCGGGATTCAGGTCCGTGTGAATCGTGACAAAATCCGATTCGCGCAAAAGTGTATCCATATCCGCGTACGTGACGCCCATCGATTGTTCCAAATCTTCGCGGCGATATACATCGTAATACAACACGCGCATTTCAAAGCCGCTCGCGCGTTTCGCCATGCCCTGCCCGATTCGACCAAAGCCGACGATGCCAAGCGTGGCGTGATGAATATCCTGCCCGGTCAAAAGTTTTGGTCCCCACGTTTTCCATTTGCCCGCGCGCACGTAATCCGCGCCCTCGACGACACGCCGCGCTGCTGCCATCAATAACGTGAATGCGAAATCGGCGGTGGTGTCGGTGAGCACACCGGGCGTATTACCAACTGGAATACCGCGCGCCGTCGCCGCGGGAATGTCGATGTTGTCGAACCCGACGGCGTAATTTGAGACCACGCGCAGTTGCGGGTTCGCATCCATCAGCGCGGCGTCGATTTTGTCGGTCAGCAGTGAGAGCAAGCCAACCTTGTCTTGAATTCGTTCAAGCAAAATTTCGCGCGGCGGCGGGAGTTCTTCTTCCCACAAATCCATCTCACATTCCGCGCGCACCGGTTCCAGTCCCTCATCAGGAATGATGCGCGAGACAAAAACTTTTGGTTTCATAAGTTATCCAGTTCGACACAGAAATAAATTCAACACGCGGCAGCCGAGCGCACACGAATTTTTAGCCGTCACGTTCTCGACGCAAAACGCCAGCTGTGTACCACTTGCATCGTGGCGCATACGGAAAGGATTATAGCACGGCGCGAAGTGTCTCGTCTAAACTCGCGCGCTTGATCGGACAGGCGCTCAGCGGCACACGTTCAATCTCCAATTCTTCCAGCCAGTCTCGCACTTGTGCATCGAGCAGCAGCGCTTGGTCAATCGCGCGAAAAGTGCGCGCCCAATGCACCGCCGGATGATTGGGAGTACACATCGCGTCCAGCGACGGGTGATCCATTGCCGCGTGCACCAGCCAGATGTTATAGCCATCCGACAGTCTGAACAATTCTGATTTCAGATACGCTTTGGTTTCAGCCAGACGGGTCGAATAGCCGCTGGTGGCAAAACCGCCGTCGAACTGATAACGCGCGATCCAATTCGCGTACATCGTCGAATCACCTTTGTGCGGTAAATTCTGCTCGTGCGAAAACGCCGCCATCACGCGCTTGAATTTGCCCGCGTCGTCAAAGCCCATATGCTCGCCAATATGCGTTATCTGAATTCCCGCATCGGCAATCATCTCGTATTGCGCGCGCAATTCCTCCAGCGCTTCGGTTTCATCCGCATCCGCCCACGCGTCCTCGACCCGTTGTTTGAGTCCGCCATCGGATGCTCTGAATGAGCGCGCAGCAGTAAGTGATCCCCAGCGGTACAAATCCCAATCGCAAGTGAAGGTCGCGTGCAGTCCGACCGGAATGTGGTGCTGCTTGGCGAGTCGCGCGGCTTGATCGAACGCGGGACACGGCGCCATCAAATTGCTGTCGGTGAGCAGACCATCGGTGAACGCCTGCACGATGCCTTCATTGATCGCGGGGTGCATTCCAAAATCATCGCTGATGACGCAGAGAAATTTTTCGCCCATAC
>JBBSHK010000252.1:0-5197 GCA_038253185.1 Anaerolineae bacterium
AAGACGGCGTGGATGGAAAGTTGTGTGAGCTGTAGGCGCAAACGATCGGGATTCATAAAAGTAAACAGTCCACAGTCCACAGTCCACAGTATCCAGAGTCGCAACTGCCTTTTGCCTTCGGACGGCTGGCTACTGACATCTGACTACTCTGCTTCTTCTCTTCTTCCAAAATATCTGAACTGCACCAGCGTCAATCCGAGAATCACGACGGATAAAAGTATCGCGATGGCGGAGGAATAGCCCGCGCGATTTTGTTGATACAAAACATCGAACATAAAAACGGTGATGGTGCGTGTGCTGCCGAGCGGACCGCCGAGCGCCTGACCGGCGGAACGATTCATCGCAAAGATGTGATTGAATGCCTGGAACGAGCCAATGATGGAAATGACGAGCACGAAAAACGTAGTCGGCGCGAGCAGCGGGAGGGTGATGTAGCGAAAAAGCTGCCAGCCATTTGCGCCGTCAATACGCGCGGCTTCGTACAATTCCGAATTAATATTCGAGAGTCCCGCGAGAAAAATAATAACGTCAAAGCCGAGCGATTGCCAGATCGCAAAAATCATAATCGCCACGAGCGCGAGACTCGGTCCATCTGCCCACGACGGCAGCGACACCTTCAGCGAAGCGCCGATCAATTTAACGACGCCGGTTGATTCGAGCAGCCATTGTTGCGCGGGCAAACCGGTTAATCCAAAAAGGCGATTCGCCAATCCGCTGCGCGGGTCAAACACCCACGCCCACACGATGGCAGAAGCGACGGTCGAGATCACGTGCGGCATAAAATAAATCGTACGATAAATGCCGCGCCCGCGAATTTTTTGAAAGAGCAAATACGCGACCCCTAACCCCAGCGCCATCGTCAACGGCACAGTGCCGAGCACATAGAACACAGTAGTCTGCAACGCGCCCCAAAATTCCGGCGCATTCAACGCACGGAGGTAATTGTCGAGACCGACAAAAGTAAAACGGCGCACCGTACCGCCTTGCAGACTGATCCAGAAGGCGTAACCGACGGGGATGATGTGAAAGATGGTGATGATGGTGAACGCGGGCAGGAGATAGAGATAGGCGAACCAGTGAACGCGGCGGCGACTTGATGCGGGTACGCCGACCGCACGGGTATCTGGGGCAAGCGCGGTGGGAAGCGTCTCTACTCGTCTAGCCAAGGATTTCTCCAATGCAAGTCGAAGCAACGAAATTATATCACACCGATTTGGACGATCAAGCCGCTCGGCAAAAATCTGCGCCGCGCATCTCGGCTCATAGCGAAAGGCGCTGATTAAAAATTTTTCGCAAGACTCGCGTATGCGTCCGCAACTTGGCTGATTTTGTTTTGCAATCCGTCCGCATGCGCGAGATAGTTTTGTTATATACCGCAATAATTTTTCGTTGTAGATGACAAGAAGTGGATGAGGTTGAACGAATTCAAAAAAGGAGCAAGGAACAAATGGCGCGCAGCAACAAGAGTGGAGATACCGGTGGTGGCAAGACCGCGCCGCGCAGTGGTTCGCGCGGTGAGGGCGGCGCGAAGGGTCGCAGCGGCGGCTCAGTCGCGGGCGGCGCGAAAGGCGGCTCGACCAAAGGGCAGGGCAGCAGCGGCGGACCGAAAGGCGGGTCACGTCGCGGTGGTGGCGGTTCGATCAGCGGACGCTCCGAGGGCGAGCGAGAAATCAATTTGGAACAAGACGAGCGCGCGGTCTAGGTCGCGGTGAAGAAGTGGAGAGCGTATGGCGCAACTGAAAGACAAAATTGAGAATGCGCTGAATGAGAGTCGCACGCTGATCCTTGGCACCCAAGTCTTGTTGGGGTTTCAATTCCGCGCCTTTATCGAAAATAATTTTGAAAAATATCCGCCCGAATTACAGTACGCGAAATTGGTCGGGCTCACGTTGATGCTGGTGACGCTTGGACTCTTGATGTCGCCCGCGGCGTATCATCGCATTGTGACCCGCGGTGAGGACGCGCAACATCTCCATAGTTTTACCTCTGCGGTGGTGGGGATCGCGCTGTTGCCTTTTGCGCTTGGACTCGGGATCGACGTTACTGTTTCAATTGAACGCGTGCTTGGGCTGGGCGCGGGAATTGTGGCGGGCGTTCTCGCGATAGTGATGTCGCTGTCTTTTTGGTACGGCTTGGAAGTGATCGCGGCGGCGCGGCACAAAGCAGAGCGTAAGGAGAAAAGGGCAATGCAGGAAAAGAACGGCGAGTCGAAATCAGAAGGAACGGAACTGAAAGATAAAATCAAGCAGGTGCTGACTGAAACGCGCATCGTGCTGCCGGGCGCACAAGCGCTCTTGGGATTTCAGTTCATCGGCTTTCTGGCGGAAGGTTTTGAAAAGCTGCCCGAGCTTTCCAAGTACGTGCACATCGCGAGTCTGGCGCTGATCGGCTTGAGCACGATCTTGTTGATGGCGCCGGCTGCCTATCACCGCATCGTCGAGCAGGGCGAAGACTCGGAGCGCCTGCACCACTTTGCGGGCAATATGATCATCGCGGCAATGGTCACGCTCGCGCTCGGCATCGTCGGTGATTTTTATGTCGTGTTTGAAAAGGTAACCAAGTCGTCAAGCTTTGCCCTCATCGCGGCGGTCTTGATGCTCGCGTTTTTCTACGGACTATGGTTCGCATTCACGCTGTTCCGTCGCCAGCAATTGGAACAAAAGTACGGCAGCGTAAGCGCCGCGCGCAGCCAATCGGCGGCGGAATAAATTTTTTACAAGAGGTGGAGGTCAAGGTGAGTCTCTATATTTTTGGATGTAGGCGGCACACTGATTAAAGGAACGCGCGGAACCTTTGGACTGCCGCGTCCACCAACCAAGCCGCAGGATGTGGTGTTGTTGCCCGGCGTTTTTGAAAAGCTGGAGGAGTTGCGCGCGGCGGGACACCAGCTCGCGATCGCGACCAATCAGACCTCTGTAGCGCACGGCGAGATCACGTTGAAAGAAGCGGAGCTTTTGATAAAGAACGTGGTGAAAAAAGTTGGTGGGGTGGAGGCGTGGCGCATTTCGCCCTATGCGCCGCGCGCCAAGAAAAAAATCGATGGTCGCCCGAATCCGTACGCGCGCGATGATCCCTCGCGCAAGCCGCATCCGGGAATGATCTTGGAATTGATGCAAGAACTCCATTGCTCGCCGAAAGAGACCTTGATGGCGGGCAACCGTCCAGGCGACCGCAAAGCGGCAGAGCAAGCCGGAGTTTTTTACGTCGACGCGAAAAAGTTTTTCAAAGACGAGTACAGTTGAAATAATCAGGTGATCCCTAGATGGGCGGAGGGCGGGCAGCGTTGCTCGCCTTTTTGTATTCCAACGCGGATACGGGACGGTTGACGCTTAGCGCGCGGTGTGGATATAATGATTGTCGTAGAACTCGTCAGTGAAAATTGATATGGCGTCAGCAAAACAACTCGCGCTCGTCGAACCGTCGCAATCTAATAAAATAGATTTTCAAGACCGCGCCTTTCACGATTGGTATCGGTTTGTGCTTTCGTTCCCTCCGCATTTGGTGCGCAGTTACCTCGAGGCATTCGATCTCGATGATAGGCAGGTCGTGGTTGACCCTTTTTGCGGTACCGGCACAACGCTGGTTGAAGCCAAATTGAATCAGGTGCAGAGCATTGGTTTTGAGGCAAACCCATTTCCATACTTTGCCAGTTCGGTGAAGGTCGATTGGAACATTGACCCTGATCTGCTTCTGCAAAATGCTTACGCGATCGCAACGACTGTTATCCGCACGCTTGAGCAGCAAGGCATAGACGATCAAATTCCTTTTGACGGCGATGTGAATCGGTTGCCACTACTCAAGCTCAATGCCAAAGCCGAGAAATTGTTGATACGCGATTCAATTAGCGCGCTGCCGCTCCACAAAAGCTTGGTTTTGCTAGAGGCGCTACGGCAACATCGTGACCAACCATTTTACGCGCACACCTTGCTGGCACTGGCTAACGTTCTTGTGTTCACGGCGAGTAACTTAAGATTTGGTCCCGAAGTAGGAATTGGCAAATTGAAGAGCGATGCGCCGGTGATTGCGCCATGGCTGGCTCACGTAGAAAGAATGGCTGGTGATTTGCGTTCGACCGCGCACCAGTCCTTTCCCTCAGCGCAAGTTTATTTGGCGGACGCGCGTCAAGCGGCAAGTTTCATTCCGGCGCATTCGGTCGATGCTGTCATCACTTCGCCCCCTTATCCGAATGAGAAGGATTACACGAGGACAACTCGACTTGAGTCGGTTGTGTTGGGCTTTATTAATGACTTGGCTGAGCTTCGAGGTTCGAAGAAACGGTTAGTCCGCTCAAACACGCGCGTGGTGTACAAAGGCGACGATGACGATCAATGGATTCGTAGTAACGTAGAGGTTCAGCGGATCGCCAATGAAATAGAAGCGCGTAGACTGGAGCTTGGAAAAACGTCCGGCTTTGAAAAATTGTATGGAAAGGTCACGCGGCTGTACTTTGGTGGAATGGCGCGGCATCTCGCGGAATTCCGTCGCATCTTGAAACCGGGCGCGCGCCTCGCTTACGTCGTTGGCGATCAAGCTTCTTATCTGCAAGTGATGATTCGAACCGGACAATTGTTAAGTGAAATCGCCGAGTCGCTCGGATACGAGCACGTCCGAACGGATTTGTTTCGCACGCGATTCGCAACTGCTACCAAAGAACAACTGCGCGAAGAAGTCGTCGTGTTGCGCTGGACTGGCTCCGAATAAAATTTATGGAAGAGAAAAAGCAAAATCGGTACGCCCAATTAATTCAGGATGTCTTTTTCCGTCACTATCGCGAAGGCGCAACGGAAGTGACGTTCTAGCGCGCTGAGTTGGAAGACGCGGCGGCAAAACTGAAAATGAAACTGCCCAAAAACTTGGGCGATGTTCTGTACACATTTCGCTATCGTGGCAATTTGCCCGGAGCGATCATATCTAAAGCTCCACCAGGTACGATGTGGCTCGTTCGACCCGCGGGGCGAGGTCGTTACAGCTTTGTGCTAACAACCGCGATGGCGATTGCTCCCGCGCTGAATCTGGTTGAGACGAAAGTTCCTGACGCGACACCGGGTGTGATTGGTAGATATGCACTGAGCGATGAACAGGCACTCTTGGCGCGAATTCGTTACAATCGTCTAATCGATTTGTTCACTTGACTGGTCTGCTATTCGTTGCAAAATCATTTGCGGACAACCGTTCTGAATATCGTGCAGGTTGAGAC
>JBBSHK010000253.1:0-5191 GCA_038253185.1 Anaerolineae bacterium
CACGTCGCCGCCGCGTACCGAGGGTGTGGCGTACAGGGCGGAACGCAACTTGATGATCACCGAAGTGCCTTCGGCGCGCCCGTTCAAATCCGGTTGCAGCTTCAAGGTGCCGGGCATCACGGCGTAACCCTCGGGAACTTTTTCGAGCAAATTGCGCTCGGCATATTTTTGGATATCGTCCGCATCCACCGAGATTCCTTGCGCCACCGCTTCGTCATGCAAACTCAAGGTGTCGCTCGGATCGTCGACAAGGTGATCGAAACTTTCGTTCAGGACGGTGACCGCCACCGAGGCAGGAGGAATATAAGCCTGGTCTCCAGCTTGTGCCTGCAATTTCGAAACGGCAGCCGCGCGCAATTCTTCCGCGAGTTTGTCCCTCAGCTTTTGCTTGTCTTCGAAAGAAACAATGTGCACATCTTCAATCGTACCACCACTCGTCGGGTCCAAATTCACCACGCGCGCAACCGCCGCGATGGGTCCCTCGATAAAATTGATCTGCAAAGGTTTAACGTTACCGCCGGGACCCCTCTCCAGCGCGCGCACGGGCACGACCACGCGCGAGTTATAACCGCCCGGCAATTGCGCCGCAACGGTGGTAGAAAAACGCACGGTCACACCCGAGCTGGTCTCAACAATGGTGCCGATTGGGATGGTCGTCGGTGTACCCGCCAGATTGGTAAAAGTCACTCTGCCGGTCGAATGGTCCGCGGGCGCTCTATCCGTTTTGGTGGTCGCAATCGTCGCGGTGCCGCTGATCTCACGGCGAATCGCGGTGGCGGGGATGACGCCATTCACCTGATCAATCGAGTCCACATTCGGATCGACAATCAACTCGCGCGAATCGCTGACGAGCACCGAGGCAGGCACGATTGAGATTTGGGCGCTGGGCACAAACAAAATTGCGGCAATCGCCAAGACCAATGCGGCGAACCCAAAGAGCGCGAGCGTAATGAGCAGTTGCGCGCCGGCGAGACCCAGACGGTCCAGAGCCGCCTGCTTGGGTTTTTGCAAGTCATCGTCGAGTGGAGTGGGACGCCGAAACTTGTTGTCGCCGTTGCTCTGCCATTGCCAGCGCGCGCGTTGCGCGTTCTGGACCGAAGAAAAAAAAGGCAGACCGATGTCGGTCGCCATTTCGCGGACGTTGATATCACTCGTGACCAGTCCGACTTGCAGGTCCGAGCTGTCCGCCCAACGCCGCAAAAGTCGCAGCTCGTGTTCCGCGTCCAGCGCCTTGCAGCCGCGTGGCACCACCAGAATGACGCGCCGACCGTCCGACCATTCCACTTTGGAATGGAGTTTCAGAATGTCGTCGTTGCGGTCGAGCGTGATGACTTGGTCCATACGTCGCGGCAGAATTCTATACCCAATGTGCAACTCTTTTTGTCATTTAGAACAAAGTGAGAAATCTCGATGTGCCTCACGCTGAGATTTCTCGTCGCAGACTGCGCTCCTCGAAATGACAGTTGAAAACGCCAATAAGTTGCACATTGCGTAATTCTATTTATACTTTCGCTCAGCAATAATTGCTGGAATGAAATCCAGCGCGTCCTGTAACTTGGACGCGTCGCGCCCGCCGGCTTGCGCTAATGTCGGCTTGCCGCCGCCGCCGCCGCCGATCAATTTCGCGGCGGCTCCAATAATCTGGCGCGCGTCGAGACCTCGTTCAACCGCATCCGGTGTGACCGCTACGATGAGATTGGGCTTGTCATTGATCACGGCACCGACCGCGACCACGCCGGAACCGATCCGTTCGCGAAAGTAATCGGACTGTTCGCGCAAAAATTCAAGCGTTGGCGCGTCGACCAAGCGCGCAAGCACCTTGATCCCGTCCACATCTTGAACCTGTTCTTGCGCGGCGCCTTGCGCCTGTCGCTTTGCCAACTCGCGATGCAGCCGCGCGATTTCCTTGTCGCGCGCTTCCACCTGTTCGATCAGGGTCGATAATTTTTGCCCCACCTGCTCAGGTGACACGCGCAAACGCGCGCTGACCTGCTCGAGCACGCGCATTCCTTTTTGTAATTCTTCGTACGCGCGTTTTGCGGTGACCGCTTCGATCCGCCGCACGCCCGCGCCGACCGAAGCTTCCGCCGTGATGTGAAATAGACCAATCTGTCCCGTAGTCTGAACGTGTGTGCCGCCGCACAGCTCGCGACTGATGTCGTCGATTTCCATCATGCGAACGACATCCCCGTACTTTTCGGTAAAGAGCGCCATCGCGCCTCTGCCGATCGCTTCTTTGTACGGCAGTTGGTACGGCTGCACCGGATAATTTTCAAGAATGGCTTGGTTCACACCCGCTTGAATTTGCGCGGACTCGTCCGCTGTAACCGGACGGATGTGTGTAAAGTCAAAGCGCAGTCGGTCTGGCGCGACCAGCGAACCGGCTTGCTGCACATGCTCGCCCAAAACCTTGCGTAGCTCGGCATGGAGCAAATGCGTTGCGGTGTGATTGCGCATGATGTCGAGACGACGCGCGGCATCCACCTCCGCGACCACTTTGTCGCCGCCGCGCGCTCGACCACTCGCGATCTCGCCGCTGTGAATAATGAGTCCGGGGATTGGCTGGCGCGTGTCGTCGACGCGAAATTCCCAATCGCCTGAGCCATTGGATTCGCGCGGCGCGCGGATAATCGTACCGATGTCGCTGATTTGTCCGCCGCCTTCAACATAAAAACACGTCTCCGCCAGAACGATTTGCGCCCGCTCCCCTACCCCGATACTCTCGACCAACTTGCCGCCTTGCAAAATTCCCGCGACGGTGGTTTCCACGCGCGTGCCTTGATAGGGATCGTACTTGACACCGCGTCCGCCGAGGCGACCCGGCGCGCGCAATTCCTCCAGAGCCGAGCGATAGCCGCGCAGCGCGACGTCGTCCACTTTGCCCATCGTCGAGGCGGAACGCGAACGCTCGCTCGCAGTCTCCATCGCCGCGCGGAACTCGCGCTCGTCGACGGTCATATTATTTTCGCGCGCGACTTCGCGCGTCAGGTCGAGCGGAAAGCCATAGGTGTCGTATAGACGAAAGGCATCTTGCCCGGCGATTTCCGTCACGCCGCGCCTCTTGGCTTCGGCAATCAGGTCGTCCAACATTTGAGAGCCGACGCGGAGGGTCTGCAAGAATTTTTCTTCCTCCGCGCGCACGGTGCGCAAAATATAGTCGCGTCGCTGCTCGACCTCGGGATAGGTGCCCCGCATTAATTCGATCACCTTCGGGATGATGTCGCCGAGAAAAGGACCCTCGAATCCGAGCAGTTGACCGTGGCGCGCGGCGCGGCGCAAAATGAGCCGTGTGACATAGCCACGCCCCTCGTTGCTAGGATTCACACCGTCGGCGATGAGAAATGTCACCGCGCGCGCGTGGTCGGCAATCACGCGATACGAAGCGCCTCTTTTTTCGTAATCACTTGGGGGTTGATGCAACAGTTCAAGCGTATGTTGGATGATGGGCTGAAACAGGTCGGTGTCATAATTCGAATCTTTGCCCTGCAGCACGGCGGCGACGCGTTCGAGACCCGCGCCGGTATCCACGCTGGGCTTGGGCAGCGCGACCATGCTGCCGTCCGAACGCAACTCGTACTGCATAAAGACGAGATTCCAAATTTCTAGTGTGGTGTCGCCATCGCCGTTCACCAGCTCGGCGCGATTGTGAGCGGGGTCGTTGGGATGCTCGCCGCGATAATAATGAATTTCCGAGTTGGGTCCGGCGGGACCGGTCTCGCCCATTTGCCAGAAATTATCTTTACGACCAAAGCGGAGGATGCGCTCGGGGGGCGCGCCGACCTCTTGCCAAAAGCGCGCGGCCTCTTCGTCCGGCGGAATTTGCGAGTCGCCTTCGAAAATGGTGAACCACAAGCGTTGTGGGTCGAGACCATAGCCGGTGGTGAGCAAGTCCCATGCAAACTGGATCGCTTCTTTTTTGAAATAATCACCGAAAGAAAAATTGCCGAGCATCTCAAAAAAGGTGTGGTGCCGCGGCGAGGGTCCGACATTCTCAAAGTCATTGTGCTTGCCGGAAACGCGCATACACTTTTGCGCGGTGGTCGCGCGGGCGTACGGGCGCTTTTCCAATCCGAGAAAAGTATCCTTGAATTGCACCATGCCCGAATTGGCAAAGAGCAAAGTCGGATCGCCCGCGGGAATGAGTGGAGAGCTTGCGACCACCGCGTGACCGAACTCGGAAAAGTAGTCTAGAAAAGTTTGACGAATTTCGTCACTGGTCATGTACATAAAATTTAATATACGCAATGTGCAACTTATTCGCGTTTTCAACTGTCATTTCGAGGAGCGCAGTCTGCGACGAGAAATCTCAGCGTGAGGCGCATCGAGATTTCTCACTTTGTTCGAAATGACAAAAAGAGTTGCACATTGGGTTTTAATATAGATGTTTAGGTTATAAGGTATGGTCGACTCATCTCAAAAACTTGTTGCAGCGCGAGTGCACGAATGAAAATCACAACGCGCAGCGCAATTTCCGCCAAGCAATTTTATTTTTGAGATGAGTTGGTGATTCAATTGCGTGTGTCGAGTGAGGATTGTATTCTAAGCGATATAGAATGTCAAGAAAAAAATGGGCTTGTGGAATTTGAAAGATTATTCTTTTAACTTCATGAGGCAAATTCATGCGAACCTATCGCATAATCTCGCGCTCACCATTCACCCTGACACATTCGACCGAATCAATCCCCCACGCTATTTGGCAGAGCACTTCGTTTTTATGATATAATCGCCGTTCGCAGGTCAGGAGGATAATGCTTCGTCCAAAATATTTTAGAGCGCTCGGTGCCCTGCTCGTGATTGCGGGTTTGTTGGTGCTGGGTTACGCAGGATACACGTATTACGAAAATGTACAGGCATTGAGCTATGCGGAAGCACACGTGCCGGGTCAATCAAGTGGTTCAGCCGACAATTCGCTTCAGGTCGCGGAGATTGCAACCGCGACACTTGCCCCCTCACAGACGCCCATTCCCCCGCCAACGCTGATTCCTGCGGCAAAACAGGTGGTCTTGCCCGCGCCGACGGAGGGACGTGAGCCACGCATTCGCGGGACCACTACTCCCTCTTCGACGCCGACGGTGACACCGACAGCCACGCCGACGCCTTTCGATCCCGCACTTGGCTTGGCGCGGGGAACGGGCAGTCATCCAACCCGGATCGTTATACCGCGACTCAGGTTGGACTCGGCGGTGCGAGA
>JBBSHK010000254.1:0-5175 GCA_038253185.1 Anaerolineae bacterium
CGCCGGGCTCCGACACGCGCCATTCAACGCTGACGGTCACGGGCGAAGACTTGAGCGCGGTGATGGACTATATTGATTTCAGTGGCGTGCCGTATCCCGCGATGCCCGCCGAAGCGCGCGTCGCGTTGATGGTCGCCAAGTACGCCTTTCTCGGCATTGTGCCGATGGTGATTCCGAGCATCTTGATTGATGTGCCCATTCCGACGGATAAAATTCCGCGTCAAGAGGGAACCGATCTCGCGTACATCAACAAACTCGCGGACGATGTAGGCTATGTGTTTTATGTGGAACCCGGTCCGGTGCCCGGCGTGAGCAAAGCGTACTGGGGACCCGAGATCAAAGTTGGCGTACCGCAGCCCGCGCTGAATATCAATATGGATGTGAATACGAACGTCGAAACATTGAATTTCTCTTTCGACACAGAGAAAAAAGTTTTGCCGATCGTGCTGATCCACAATCAATTGACCAAAGTGCCGATTCCGATTCCTATCCCGGACATCACGCCGTTGAACCCACCGCTCGGTTTGATTCCGCCGATTCCGAAAAAGTTCGAATGGATCACCGGCACCGCGAAACTTTCACCGTTGCAAGCCGCGGTGATTGGATTGACCAAAGCGGCGAAATCGGCGGACGCGGTTTCTGCAACCGGAACGCTGGATGTCACGCGTTACGGTCGGGTGTTAAAAGCGCGGCAACTGGTCGGCTTGCGCGGGGCGGGGACTGCCTTCGATGGTCTGTATTACGTCAAGAGCGTGACGCACAATATTAAACGCGGTGAGTACAAACAAGATTTTACTTTGACGCGCAACGGTTTGATTTCGACGTTACCGCAGGTGCCCGCATGAGCAACGGACAAAAATTCTATGGCAAATATCGCGCGACCGTCGTCAACAACATTGACCCACTGCAGATCGGTCGCATTCAAGTAATGGCGCCGGATGTGTCGAATTTTATTCCTTCGACCTGGGCGATGCCGTGCGTGCCGATCACCGGTACACAGAGTGGAGTGTACGTGGTGCCTGCGCTGGGCGCGGGCGTGTGGGTGGAATTCGAACAAGGCGATGCCGATTATCCGATCTGGGTTGGCGGTTTTTGGGGCAGTGTCGCCGATGTGCCCGCGCTCGCGCTTGCGGGCGTGCCTGCCTCGCCCAACATTGTGATGCAAACCATCGCGCAGAACACAGTTGTCGTGAGTGATCTGCCCGGTCCGACCGGCGGTATTATGCTCAAGAGTACCACCGGCGCGACGTTGATCGTGAATGATACGGGCATTTACATTCAGAATGGCAAAGGCGCGAGCATCACACTGGTCGGTCCAACTGTGACGATCAATCAAGGCGCGCTGGTGGTAGTGTGAGCGTCATTGTGTCATCGTGTCATAGTATCACGTGACACTTTGACACTTGAACATTTCTGATGCCGGGCTTTCTGGTTCACGTTGGTGCGACGGTAATGTGTACGCACGGTGGTCAGGCGCAACCGACTGTGCCGAACCCGCGCGTATTGGTCAGTGGTCAACCGACGGTCACGATCGCTGCGCCGTATGTGATCGCGGGCTGTCCGTTTGTTACGCCCGGCGGCAATGGACCCTGTGTGACCGGACAATGGATCGTCGGCGCGACGCGCGTGTTCTCGAATGGACAGCCGCTCGTCCTGCAAAGCAGCCAGTCGATTTGCGTGCCGACCGGTACGCCGATGCTGGTCGTGCTCACACAAACGCGCGTCATGGGAACGTAAGTGAAGCGTGACTGTCTTTCTGAGGAGCGGAGCGACGAAGAATCTCGATGGTCTATTCATTCGGAACGAGATTCTTCGCTGCACTCAGAATGACAAAGAGTGAGTGAAGTAGTAACAATGCAAATTGATTACCCATTTCATTTCGATCATCGCGGGCGCACCGCGAACACGAGCGAGGATGATCACATCCGCGATATGATCGAGTTGGTACTGTTCACGGTGCCGGGCGAACGCGTGAATCGTCCCACCTTCGGCAGTGGTCTCTTGCAACTGGTGTTCGCGCCGAACAGCGACACGCTCGCCGCCGCGACGCAACTTTCCGTGCAAGCATCGCTGCAGCAGTGGCTCGGCGATCTGATTCAAGTGGATGCCGTCGAGGTTCTGAACGTCGAATCCACACTGTCGATCACGGTGCGCTATCTGATTCGGCGGACACAGCAAGCCGCCGTCGCGCAATTCACGCGCGCAGTGCCGTGAAAGAAAGTTGAACCGCAAAGACCGCCAAGTGCGCAAAGGTTTTTAGAAAAATTATTCTTTGCGCTCTCTGCGGTTCAGTGACACTGATAGATGATTTATTTTTGTTGTGATGAGCGGCGGCGATCCGCCATCTTGAGTCATCCAAACTTCAATGGCATTGATTTTTTGGAGGTGCTGGATGATCCCGCGCTGCCGAATAATCAACGTCAACGCACGCTGTTCGTGCATTTTCTCAAGCCGCTCGCGCCGAACGCGCTGAAACAGGATAATGTGCGCATTGAAGGCGGAGAGCGCATTCGCGAGGTCGCGGTCACCGGTGTGAGCATCGGCACCGGCGCGAATGCGATTGTGCTCACGGTCACTGTCAACGAGCCGGGCGATTTTTCAATTTACACACTGCGCCTCGTACGCGGCGCGGATGATTTAGAACCGCCCGACAATTTTGATCCACTCGCGTCCGCCGTCGAATTTTCTTTCAAGGTCGAATGTCCCACCGATTTCGATTGCGAGCCACAGCGCGTTTGCGCGCCTGAGCCGCGCGACGAGCCAGAGATCAATTACCTCGCGAAAGATTACGCCTCATTCCGTCAATTGATGCTCGACCGTATGTCCGCGTTGATGCCGCAGTGGAGGGAGCGACATCCTGCGGACATTGGCATCACGTTGGTCGAGCTGCTCGCCTACGTCGCCGATCACCTGAGTTATCAACAAGATGTCATAGCGACGGAAGCGTATCTCGGCACCGCGCGCCGCCGCGTTTCGGTGCGACGCCACGCGCGGCTGGTCGATTATTTCATGCACGACGGCTGCAACGCGCGGGCGTGGGTGCAGCTTCAGACGAATGCAGATAACGTCGTCGTCGCGCAAGGCACGCAACTCTTTACCGCGCTGCCCGGTTTTCCAAAACGGATTGGTTTGAATTCTGAAACGTACACCCGCGCGCTCGCGCAGGTACCGCTCGTTTTTGAAACAATGCGCGACGCGAGGCTGTTTGTCGCGCACAATCAGATTTTTTTCTACACGTGGGGCGCGCTCGAATGTTGTCTGCCGCAAGGTGCGACACGCGCCACACTCGCGGGCAAATTGAACAATCTGCGAAAAGGTGATGTGCTGATTTTTGAAGAGGTGCTCGGACCCGAAACGGGACAGTCCGCTGATGCCGACCCCGCGCATCGCCACGCCGTTCGCTTGACCAATGTTGGATTGAAACAGGACCCGCTCGGTGGACGTTTCGCCGATCCGTTGAACAATGATCCGATTGATGTGACCGAAATCGAATGGTCGAGCGAAGGCGCGCTGCCGTTCCCGTTGTGCATCTCTGCGAAATTAGGCGAGCAGCAGATTCCGAATGTGAGTGTTGCGCGCGGCAATATTGTGCTCGCCGATCACGGATTCTCGATTCAAGGTGAATCGCTCGGAGCGGTGCCGCAGCCCGCATTGTTCCGCGTGCCTCTAACGAGCGGCGACCGCTGCGAGCCGCGCGCACCGGAACCGATTCCGCCGCGCTTTCGACCATTCCTCAAAGAAGCGCCGCTCACTTTTGCCGCGTCGTACGATGAGACCGCGTCGGCAACTGCCGCGCTCAGTGATTCTGTGCAAGAGGCATTGCCCGCGATCTCGTTGTCGAGCGTTTTGAAAACGCAAACATTGAATTGGCAGCCGCAGCGCGATTTGTTGAACACAGCAAAAGACAAAACGGAATTCGCGGTCGAAGTAGAAAATGATGGAGCGGCGCACTTGCGCTTTGGCGATAATGCGCGCGGACTGCGCCCGGATTCAGGCACAACCTTCACCGCGAATTATCGTGTCGGCAATGGCGCGGCGGGCAATGTGGGCGCGGACGCGCTCGCGCACATCGTGAGTAATGATTCCGCCATCACGGCGGTGCGTAATCCAATTTCCGCGCAGGGTGGCACCGAGCCGGAATCAATCGAAGATGTGCGACAGCGCGCGCCGTATGCTTTTCGCACGCAAGAGCGCGCGGTTACTCCGGACGACTACGCGCGTGTTACCGAACGCAATTCGCAAGTGCAGCGCGCGGCGGCAACTTTTCGCTGGACCGGCAGTTGGCGCACCGTGTTCGTCACAGTGGATCGGTTCGGCGGCGCGCCGGTCGATGCTAATTTCAAAGAGACGATTCAAAAATTTCTCGAGCGCTATCGCATGGCGGGACACGACACCGAAGTGGACAACCCGCGTTTGGTGTCGCTCGAAATCGAGCTGCTGGTGTGCGTCAAGCCGGATTATTTTCGCAGTGAGGTCAAACAAGCACTGCTCGAAGTATTCAGTAATCGCGTTCTGCCCGATGGCACGCGCGGCGTGTTCCATCCCGACAATTTCACCTTTGGGCAGCC
The DNA here is from genome assembly GCA_038253185.1 of Anaerolineae bacterium. Classification (GTDB taxonomy): domain Bacteria; phylum Chloroflexota; class Anaerolineae; order UBA4142; family SHND01; genus JBBSHK01. The sequence goes on from JBBSHK010000254.1 coordinate 4,569, forward strand.
GGTGTATCTCAGCGCGTTGTATGCGGCGGCGCAAGCGGTCGCGGGTGTAGATTCGGTTCAGATTACGAAATTCCAACGTCAGGGTACGCCAAGCAATGAGGCGCTCAACGCGGGTCAGCTCGAGCTGAATCGTCTCGAAATCGCGCGCCTCGACAACGATCCGAATTTCGCGGAGCGCGGTGTGTTCCGCTTGACGCTGGATGGTGGAAAGTGATCCGCGAAGGACACAAACCCTAGCACTTGCGTTTCCGCTAGGGCAAGTGGAAACACGAATGTTTTTGATTTTTCGTGCCCTTCGTGTTCTTCGTGGATGATGAACTATGAATGATTGCGGCTGTTGTGAAGGATTGGGCGTTGAAACGCCCGCGCGGGTCTACAACCGTCCGGGCTTGCGCGCGGTCGCGTATCGCGTCGGCACACATTCGCAGTTCAAAGCGACGATGCTGGCGCGCCTTTCCGCGCTCGGCTTGCCCGCGCTGAATGGTTTGAAAACGCGCGAGGGCGATGATTTCTCGATCGCGCTGCTCGACGCGTGGGCGACCGTCGCCGATGTGCTCACTTTTTATCAAGAGCGTATCGCCAATGAATCGTACTTGCGCAGCGCGAC
>JBBSHK010000255.1:0-5174 GCA_038253185.1 Anaerolineae bacterium
ATAGCCAGTACACCAAAATCCGAAACCTACTCTTAACAACAAGATGGCTGTATGTTATAATCCAATCGGTGCATGCTCGACAATTCCACAATTTCTCCTCTGGACAGATTATTTGATCTACACCTCACTGCGCCGCCGCGCGAATCCGCGCTGGACGACACTTTGGCTTGCTCCGCTCGTGCTCGCATTAGTTGCCGTATGGTGGGTGCGCTTTGAATTCGACACCCTCCTTGTTGAAGCACATGCAGGCGTAACACATTTAATCGCCTCGCAAGCGTTACTCACTGACATCGACTCGCTCTCGCCCAAAACGTTCGAGCGACTGCAACAGGCACGCGAGGAATTGGCAGCAGGCGCGGCGGACCTCACGCCGTTAGATGTGCCCGCGCAATTGTTGCTCGCCGTCCAGCCGCTCTGGGGTTGGTGGCCCAATGCTGCCGAGCGCGCTTCACAATTACGCGGCGCGCGCGCCGCACTCGCCCTCAGCCGCGCGGGGGTCCGCGCGTGTGATCTGGCACTGCAAGCTGAACCGTTGTTGAGTTCGCGCGACCACGCCTCGAACGCACTCTTGACGTTTGCGTTAAGTTCCACAGCCGCGCTCGAACTGATCGCGCACGATCTGGACACAGCGTCGCGCGAACTTGGGCAGATGGATCCCGCCAGCCTCGACCCAGAGCAGCAAACTCAAGTACGTCACGCCCAAGCATTGATCCCCCAAGCGTCGGCGGCTCTCGATCGGTTGCTCGTACTGACTGAACCCGCGCGCCGCGCCCTGGGCTACGATCAAGCCCGCACCTATCTTGTGCTCTTGCAAAACAATCTTGAATTGCGCCCTACCGGCGGATTTATTGGAATGTACGCGCAATTCACTTTAGCGAAAGGCGAAATCACCGCATCGGAAATCCGCAATGCTTATGAGTTTCCCGCCGCACATTTAGCAGCGCTCGGTTATCCGCCGGCACCACGACCGCTGCACCTCTACTTGGGACCCGACGGTCTGACCTTTCACGATGCCAATTGGTGGCCCGATTTTCCCACGAGCGCGCGTTTCATCAGCAGTTTGTACAATCTCGAATACGACCGTCCAGTGGACGGGATCATCGCCATCAATTTTTCCACGCTAGGCGCGTTGTTGGGATTGACCGGTCCGATTATGGCGGATGACGTAGAAGCACCGATAACCCAAAATAATTTCTACGAATGGTATTTTGACGTGCGCTCCGGCGATGATCGTTACAAAAAAATCCTCGCCTCGCTTGGTCATCACCTGATTGCCCGTGTGCAGCAGATGGCGCCAAATGAACTTGCGCGTTTCGCGCCGGTGATAGAGCAGGCGTTCACACACAAAGACATTCAGTTGTATTTCACGGATCCCGCGCTCCAGTCTTTCGTTCACGCGCAGTCGTGGGACGGCGCGATTCGTGCTGAAGCGGGCGATTATTTAATGGTGGTTGATACCAATCTGATTGACAAAACCAGCGATCGGCAAACGGATGAGATTCGATATGACGCCGTTTTGGATGCAAGTGGTCGCGTCAAGGCGCGCGTGACGATCTCCTACACTAGCACGTACATTGGACTCTCGCAGCGCCTTTACACGCGCGCTTATTTACCGCCGGGATCAAGCGTGAATCATCTTTCACTGCGTGTGCCTCGCGCCGACGCGATGCTGGCGGAATCCGACGTGATATTTGCGGACAATCGCGTGGTGAGTACGCGTGTCAGTGATCCAGAAAATTATTTGTTGTTCACGCTCGCCCATTCGCCGTACGAAGTTGCGGATGTGGCGACTGAGGCTGACAAAGCGGTCGTCGCCAGTCCGCTGGCGGTGCCGGAGGGGGACGGTCTGGCGGTCCTTCAAATTGAGTACGAAACGCCGCCCATCGTCGTGGCGCACGGAGCGGAGAAGGAATATCATTTCGTACTCCAGAGGCAAGCCGGCGCGCCGAAAACGCAAGTGCATTACTCGCTCGTACTTCCCTCCGGCGCTCAAGTAATACGGATGGAGGGGAATGATTTGACCGCCACCACGGCAAATCGGATTGAAGCTGCATTTCTCCTCGAACAAGATCGTTCATTCACGATTGTGTATCGATCCCGATAATGATCAGCGCGAGCGTGAGACAAATAGATTGCACCTGATGAAAAGTTGGATGACCGCGCCGCCAAGTCTCATCCGCCGCAATTTGCAATTCAAGTTCGCATCCGACCTGCTCGCGCGCGCGATTCAATTTGGCTTTATTGTCGTCGCCGCGCGTCGTCTCGGCATCGATAGCTTCGGCGTGTATTCGTACGCCGTGGCGGTGGGCTTTGTCCTCGCGCAGGTGTGCGATCTCGGTTTGCAAATTTTCGTCACGCGCGAAATTGCGCGCGACCCGCGCGAGGCGGGTCGCGTCCTCGGCACAACGCTCATCGTCAAGATAATCCTTTTCGTCATCACAAGCCTCGCGCTGCTGGCGTACGTGTTCGTGCAATCTGATCAAGCCAATGCCGAAGTGATTCTGGTGCTGGCGCTCGCAACGATGCTTTCTTCGTTTGTTGAATTTTTCAATTATGCTTTTCGCGGTTATCAGCGTTTAGAATTTGAAGCGGGCTTGAATCTGGCGCAACGTTTGTTTGGTCCTGCTGTGGCGCTCGTCGCCCTTTGGCTTGGGGCGTCATTACGCCTCGTTGCCTGGAACCTCTTGCTCTCCAATCTTCTTGTGATCAGTCTCGGCTACTACTGGCTGCGAAAATATTTCGCGCGGCTCGACTTGCATTTCACGCGAGTGTGGCTATGGTACCTGGTGCGCGAGATTGCGCCATTAGGTTTGGCGATTGTCTTTTCGGGGATCTATGTACGCGCAGATGTCTTGATGCTGCAAAGTTTGCAATCCGGCGCGGTGGTCGGTGTGTTCAACGCGGCGCAGCGCTTGACGGAGCCGCTGCAAATTTTACCTGCGATTGGGCTCGCGGCAATTTTTCCTGCCTTCGCAAGCGAGCGCAATGAGGTCCTGCGACGCGCTCTAGGTTGGCGAACACTGCTCACACTTCTAGCAATGGGGTGCGCGCTCGCGCTGGTTGGCTGGTTTGGTGCGGAGACAATCGTCGCAGCAGTTTATGGCAGCGCTTACGCGCCGAGCGCCGCGGCGTTGCGTTGGCTCGCGCTCGCGCTCGTGCCAATGTATTTAAATTACGCGCTCACTCATTTTCTCATCGCGCTGGGGCGACAGTGGCTGAATGCCTTGTTCACCTTTACCATCCTGCTAGGAAATGTTGGGCTGAACTTTTGGTTGATCCCTTTATTCGGCGCGAGTGGCGCGGCGCTCGCCCTGGTTCTTTCGGAACTCGTACTCTTTATTTTTTGCAGCGCGGCGCTGTTACGCTCGATGAGCGGACGCGATACGGCGCTCGTGCGCTCAATAACTCCGCCCATTCAGGTATCCGATGGAACGCTCACTTGATTTCTCTGTAAGGCGAATCGAATGGACGCGCGTGATAACGCTCACGTGGTGGGCGTCCATCCTGCTGCTTGCCTTCGCGTTGCCGTTTGAATTGGTCTCGCCGTGGGTCAAACTCGGCGACGCCCTTGTCTTTACCAATCTCGAAGTCATTGCCCTGATCTCTGTCAGCCTGTGGATCGCGCGCCAAGTTCTGCTCAAGCAATCGCCCCGTGAGCTATGGCGCACACCGTTGGCGTTGCCGCTTGTCTTGCTGATGGTGGCGCTGCTGCTGTCGAGCGTGTTGGCGCCGAGCGAGAACCTGCACGCGCTCAAGGTCACAGCGCGTTGGGGTATGGGTGCGGCGATTTTTCTGATGGTGGTGAATGCGCTCGATTCCGGCTTGCCCGCGCGTTACTTGATTCAAGCGAGCGTTATCGGTGGAATTGTCGTCGCGGCGCTCGCGCTGTTTGAAGTAGCCACCGTTCAGAACATTCAAATGCTGCTAGGAGTTTTTCGCCAAGAGCCGGTGTTTCAAGTCGGCGGCGAAGTGCGCGCCAGCTCAACTCTGGGCTATCCGACCATCGCGGCGGTTTATTTAGAATTCATCTTTTTTTTCATCGTCGGATGGCTTGCGCGCGAGTGGTTGCAGCGACGTTGGCTGCGCGCAAGCATTCTGTTTGCCGCGTCGGTCGTCGTCAGCGAAGCGCTACTCTTGACTTTGACACGCAGCGCGCTGCTCGCGGTCGCGGGCGCGATCATTCTTATCATCGTGATTCGTTGGCTGCGCGCCCGCTTGGATCATTGGACCCGCAGCGCGTTCATTGCGGGACTGGGTTTGGCTCTTTTGTTTTTGGTCTCTTACTTTTTCAATCCGGTTACCCAATTGAGGTTGTTGACCGAAAGCGATCGCAGTTGGTATCGGGCGAATTATCAGGTCACGACTTTGCCCGAGCTGTCTACCGAGCAAATGATCACGATTCCGGTGCAGGTACAGAATATTGGATTACACGCGTGGGAGGCGAATGGCGCCAGAGCGGTACACCTTTCGTATCATTGGCTGAGTAACGACAGCCAATCAATCTATGTCGCGGACGGTCTGCGCACGCAACTGCCGCACGATCTCGCGCCGGGCGAGAGCGCCACCCTAAAAGCGACGGTGCGTGCGCCCGCGCGCGCGGGAAATTATCTTTTAGCGTGGGATATGGTACGCGAGGATTTATTTTGGTTTAGTGTATTGGGCTGGCCGGAGTACCAGATTCCCGTGCGCGTCCTGCCGGGTCAAGTCACAAACAGTCCTATTGAAACCGCGTCACCGAACGTCGCCGGCAATTTGACGATTGAGCGCGGGACCTTGTGGCTCGCGGCAATTGATGTGTTCGCCGCGCATCCGTTGCTCGGCGTCGGTGCCGGCAATTTTCGTCTCGTGTTTGGAAACTATCTCCACCTCTCCTTTTGGGACAACCGCCTGCACGCGAACAATATGTACCTCGAACTATTGGCAGACGCGGGCGCGCTCGGCGGCTTGGCTTTTTTATTTTTAATCTTCAGCAGCGCGAAACTTGCTTGGCGCGAATTGCATGCCGCCGCTCAAACAAATTCGGATAAAATGGAGAAGGTGATTTGGTTCGCGAGTCTCGCGGCAGCGCTGGTCGCATTTCTCATTCACGGCGTCACGGATTATTTTATGGAATTCACGCCGGTCTATCTTTTGGTCTGGATGACGCTCGGCTTGTTTAGCCGTGAACATACCGC
>JBBSHK010000256.1:0-5157 GCA_038253185.1 Anaerolineae bacterium
CCACCCAAACCCCCCCCCCCCCCCCCCGACCCCCCCCAACAAAAATTCATTAAAACCCCCCCCCACCCCGCCCCCCCCCGGGCCCCCCGCGCCCCCACCGCGACACCGCAACCGACCGGCTCGGCGTTCGGTGGAATCGTGTCGCGGGATTCGGCTTTGCGCGGGCTTGCGCTCATCGCGTTCGTTGGCGCTGCTGCCCTCGGCATCGCTGCGTTCTATTTCTGGCGGCGAAAATAAAAACAATCGATTTCGTTAAAATTAAAGGGGCGGGAATCTTGGTCAAAGGTCCCGCCCTTAATTATTTTTGGAGTCACCTATGTTTGATCTCAATCGTATCTGTACTCGGCTCGATCTCGACCCGCTCGCGCAGGGTTTGCAAATTGTGAATGCGGGCGAGCTCGCGCGTGATTTCTTTCCGCGGCTCGACACCGATCGTCCCGCGCTCATCGCGAATATTTCCACCTTAAGAATCGCGCGCGCGGCGCGGCGCACCTTGCTCGTCAATTTCCCGCCGCAGCACCAGCTCACCCTCATCGACGGCGAAAATATTTTCACGCGCACGTTGAACATGCTCGCGCGGCAGAGCGAATTCACAGAATCGACCGTCGTTTTCGTACCGAGTTTGCCGCAGTCCAGTTCGCCCCAATCACTCGCCGCCCTTGTCGCGCGTTTGCGCGCCCCGCGCGGCTGTCCGTGGGACCGTGAGCAAACGCACCAGAGCTTGCGCCGCGCGCTGTTGGAAGAAACCTACGAGGTGCTTGAAGCGCTCGACGAAAATGATCCGGCGAAATTGCGCGAAGAGATCGGCGACCTATTCCTGCACGTGCTCTTTCAAATACAGATCGCGCGCGAGCAAGACGAATTCACTTTCGCGCAAGTCGGCGCGCAGCTCGCCGCGAAATTAATTCGCCGTCATCCGCATGTCTTTGGCGACGTGCAGGTCAACAGCGCGCAGGACGTCGTAGAAAATTGGGAGCGGATTAAGAAGCAAGAGAAGGAGGGAAGTAAGGGAAATGAAAGAAATGCTTTAGATGCCAATATCCCGCGCGAATTACCGGCACTGACGCGCGCGCAAAAAGTTTATGCGCGTGCCAAGCGGGCGGGGATTTCGCAACGTGAAAAAAATACCGCCGAGCCGCTCGCGCAAAAAATCTTGCGCGAGCGTGATCGCGCGCGTAAGCTGGGGGAGGCGCTGTTCGCCCTCGCGCAGCTCGCGGAAGAACATCATCTCGACGCCGAAAGCGCGCTGCGTCAAGCCACCGCCCGGTTTGTGGAGGACGCCTAGTGCTACACCCTTGTGGTTGCCCACTATGAAAAAATAAAAGTCAGGTATCTTGGAGATACCTGACTTTTAAGTTGGTGGTCGGGGCGAGAGGATTCGAACCTCCGACCTCTTCGTCCCGAACGAAGCACGCTACCGAGCTGCGCTACGCCCCGATTCGAAAACGATTATACGCGCGATTCACATTTTCAGCAAATGTTCGACGCCAAGCAGCTCGTTCACCACAGAGACACAGAATTCCCCGAGATAAATTATTTGCCGCGGCGTTCTCGGGGTCTCGGGTAAATTATTCTTCTTTCGACAAACTCACCCCTCCATGCTATCATCGTTCGCGTGAGCGCCTTTCTCGACCTCGCGCGTCTCGGCGACCAACTCGCCGCGACCAAAAAGAAACTGGAGCACAGCGCGCTCATCGGCGCGTATCTCAAACACCTTCCGCCAGATGAAATCGCGCCTGCGACGCGCCTGCTGATCGGACGCGTGTTTCCTGAAAGCGATCCGCGCATTGTGAACCTGAGCGGCGCGTCGGTCGGGCGCGTGCTCGAAGCGCTCATCGGCGCGCCGCTTGAATGGTCCGGCAGCGCGGTGGATTTTGGCGACGCGGTGGAACGCTGGCTGAATGCGCGCCAATGGTCGCCACACGGGCAACCGCTAGAGTTGATGGACGTGTACCGCGCGTACGAGGAAATTGCGGAGACGACCGGCGCGGGTTCGCGGCAAGAAAAAGATGCGCGCCTCGCGGAATTATTTTCACGCGCGAGCGCCGTCGAAGCGAAATACATCGTCAAGCATCTCACCAAAGAAATGCGCGTCGGCGTGAGCGAAGGTTCGCTGCTTGACGCGCTGGCGCGTACGTCGGGCATCGCGGGCGCGAAAATCCGTCGCGCCAATCAAGTCGCGGGCGATGTCGGCGCGGTCGCGCGCGCCGCGCTGGTCGAGGGCGAACGCGGTCTCGACCGACTGGCGCTCCAACTCGGTCGCCCGTTAAAGCCGATGTTGGCGCAGAGCGCCGAGACGGTCGCCGACGCGTTCGAGAAAATGGCTGAGAGTCCGTTCGCGCTCGAATACAAGCTCGACGGTGCACGCGTGCAGATCCACAAGCGCGGTGATTCCGTCCAACTTTTTTCGCGCCATCTGTCCGACATTACCGCCTCGCTGCCCGAAGTGGCAGAACTCGCGCGCCGCGAAATTTCCGCGCGTGAAGCGATTGTCGAGGGCGAAGTGATCGCGATTGATGCGAACGGGCGCTCACGCCCATTCCAAATCCTGATGCGGCGCGTCGGACGCGAGCGCGACGTCGCAGCAATGCAAAAAGAAATTCCGGTGAAATTATTTTTGTTCGATTGTTTGTATCGAACTGGGCGCGTTTTGCTGGAGCGAGCGAACGAGGCACGATGGAGCGAGTTGAAAGAAATCGCGGGCGCGATAGATTTGGCGCCGCGCGTTGAATCGCCCACGCTCGCGCAGGGCGAAGCATTTCTCAAACAGGCGCGCGCCGTCGGACACGAAGGACTGATGGCGAAACAACTCGCGTCGCCGTACACCCCGGGCGAGCGCGGCAAGTACTGGCTCAAGATAAAACCGGTGATGACGCTCGATCTCGTGATCGTCGCGTCGGACTGGGGCTATGGTCGGCGCCACGGGTGGCTGTCAAACCAGCACCTCGCCGCGCGTGATGCCGCGAGCGGAGAGTTCTTTGAAGTCGGCAAAACCTTCAAGGGTCTCACCGACGCGGAATTCAAAACGCTGACGGAAAAATTATTGTCGCTCAAGCTGCGCGACACGCGCGGCACGGTCTGGGTCAAGCCGCAAATCGTGGTTGAGGTTGCGTTCAACAATATCCAGCGCTCGCCGGTGTATAAATCGCGCGTGGCGCTGCGCCACGCGCGCATTCTCAATTTTCGTCCCGACAAACCGGTCGAAGAAATTGAAACTGTGCAGACATTACGCGAATTGATGGAACGCGAAGAGAGTGGCGCGAGCGATGAATCAGCCGAAACCGAATCGTCGCCTCGGCTTTTGTAGTAACTTGCTCGACTCGAATAAAGCACGACTGGGTCAGCGCCATAGTTAAAGCGTATTGACGTTGATATAGTACGCGTGCTCGGATTACTCTGGCTTGGAGGCTCCACGGATGCAAGCATTGAAGGAACGTATCCTGCGGGAAGGCAAACATCTCGGACGCGGTGTGATCAAGGTTGATTCCTTTCTGAATCAGCAGATCGCACCGGAACTGATGTTGCAGATCGGACGCGAACTGGCGGAACGCTTGCGTCCACAAAATCCGACCAAAGTACTGACGGCAGAAACCGGCGGCATCACGCCGGGCTTTGCTACCGCCGTCGCGCTGAATGTGCCGCTGGTGTTTGCGCGCAAGCATCGCTCGGTCGGTATGCCGCGTCAGCCGCTGCAAGAGTCCACCCTGTCGATGCGCGAAGAGCGCATTGTGCAATTGCTGGTCTCGCCGGAATTTTTGACGCGCACGGATCGCGTAATTATCGTGGACGATTTCCTCACCACCGGGCAAACGATCCTCGCGCTGGCGCGACTGGCGCGGGCGAGCGGCGCACAGGTGGTCGGCGTCGGTGCGGTGATTGAAAAAGCTTTCGAGCACGGGCGCGCGGCGCTCGCCAGTTTAAATATTCCGATTGAGGCGCTCGTGACGATTGAACGCATCGACGACGCGCAGATTATTTTTCGAGAGTGATTGAATGTCGCCTGTGTTGGTAGGGCGCGGAGGTAATCGCGAACACGCGCGTTTGATTTCAAATTTACATTCACCGCGCGGCGTTGTATAATCCCGCCGTGATCGAATCCCCTCCGACCGAATCGGCTTCCGAGCCACAACTGAAAATTGAACTCGCGCAAGTGTGCGTGGTCGAAGGTATCTGGCAAGATGAACCCGACCATCTCGCCGCGTTCGACGAAACGCGTCTCGGCGCCAGCGGCAACGCGCAGACTGCTGCGCGCGGTCGCGGCAGTCTCTATCTGCTGCTCGACGTCAGCGGTGATGTGGAAGGACGCGGCGAAGTCGAGCGCGAGCTGATCGAAATCATTCGTCGCGAATACGCGGCGCGGCGCGGCAGTGTGACGTTCGGATTATCCGAAGCCGTGCGCGCGGCGAACGCGCACCTCTTCGAGATCAACGTTTCCGCGGCGCGTGAAGCGCGGCGGATGGCAGGCGTGAGCGCGGTGGTGCTGCGCGGACCGGACTTGTACATCGCGCAGGCAGGACCGTCAGTCGTTTATGTGGAAGCCGGCGGCAAGCTCCTGCGCTATCCCGCTGAATCCGATTGGTTCACCGAAGACCAGCCGCTCATCAGCCCTCAGGGCAATGCGTCACCTCCCCTCGGTGTGCGGCGCGAATTCACTTGCGATCTCGCTCACACTTCCGTCAATGCGGGCGATGCGTTTGTGCTCGCGACTCGCTCGCTGACCCAGTTGTCCAATACGGATGAATTGGCGCATGCCTTTGCCGATCGCGGCGCGGAGGACATTGCCACTTTTCTGGAAGAAGTCGCGAGCGGCGCCGACCTCAGCGCGCTCATTGCCGAATTGATCGATCCTGCCGATTTGCATCCTGCCTCCGCGGATGATGAAGAGTTGCCCGCTGTTCCCATCGATGGTGATGAGGCGGACGAGACCGAGGCGGAACTCCATCCGGTGTTCGCGGCTCAAGCGACGACTCCTTTTGCCAATGGCGCCGCAGAGGAAGCGGAAACGCCGGGCGAAAATTTTGCGCGGCGGCGTGAGGAACGCCGGCAGCCACGCGCGGCACAACCCGCCGGCATCACGCGCGTCGCGGGAGGAATCGGCTCTGGCGTGGGCGCGCTGATCGCCGCCATCGCGGGAGTATTCTCCGGCGCGCTGAATGC
>JBBSHK010000257.1:0-5154 GCA_038253185.1 Anaerolineae bacterium
AACCGATTCTCTCCTGCCTCGCGCTGCCGATTGAATTGCAAGTACGCGAAATTACGACCATCGAAGGTATGGCACACGGTCCCCAACTGCATCCACTGCAACAATCCTTCGCGGAACTCGGCGCGGCGCAGTGCGGCTATTGCACGCCGGGCATTTTGCTCACCGCGAAATCTCTGCTCGAAAAAAATCCGCGTCCCACGCGCGACGAAATTCGCGAAGCCCTTGCGGGAAATTTGTGCAGATGCACGGGATATACGAAAATTTTGGAAGCGGTGGAGTTGGCGGTAAGACAACAGACGACAGACAACAGATGACAGAAGAAACTCCGTTGTCTGCCGTCTGTTATCTGTTATCTGTTATCTGTTGTCTGACATCTGATTATGAGGGTCATCGGCAAACCCCTCCCCAAAATTGACGCGTGGGCGAAGGTCATCGGCGAAACGAAATTCGGCGACGATTTATTTCTGCCGCGCATGTTGTACGGCAGAATTTTGCGCAGCACCTACCCGCACGCGCGCATTATTGGAATCGACACGCGCGAGGCGGAACAATTGCCCGGCGTGTTCGCGGTCATCACCGGAAAAGATTTGCCGATCAAGTTCGGCATTCTGCCGAGCAGTCAGGACGAAGAAGCGTTGTGCGTGGACAAGGTGCGCTATGTTGGCGATCCGGTCGCGGCAGTCGCGGCGGTGGATGAAGAGACCGCCGACCGCGCGCTCGAATTGATTCACGTCGAGTACGCGCCGCTCACGCCCGTGATGTCAATTAAAGAAGCACTCGATGAATCGCGCGATCAGATCCATGCCGAAGGCGCCGACCATCACAACATTCACAAAATGGTCTCGCTCGAATTTGGCGACATCGCAGCGGGATTCGCCGAAGCGGAATACATTCACGAGAGTTCATACTTTTACGAAGGCAACACGCATCTGCCGATGGAGCAGCATGTCGCCGTCGCGCAGTTCGGCGCGGATGAACATTTGACGCTGTGGAGTTCGACGCAGACGCCGCATTACGTGCATCGCGCGCTGGCGAAGACATTGGGGCTGAACGCGTCACAGATTCGCGTGATTGCGACGCCGGTCGGCGGCGGCTTTGGCGGCAAGACCGATCCTTTCTCTCACGAGATCGTCGCAGCGAAACTCGCGATGCTCACCGGTCGTCCGGTCAAGATTGCGTTGAACCGCGAAGAAGTTTTCTATTGCCATCGCGGTCGGCATCCCGTTTTGATGTGGGTGAAAAGCGGCGTGCGGCGCGACGGCGAAATCACCGCGCTGCATTTCCGCACCTTCCTTGACGGCGGCGCGTACGGCTCGTACGGCGTCGCGACCACGTACTATACCGGCGCGCTGCAAACAGTGACGTACAAAATCCCCGCATACAAGTTCGAGGGCTTGCGCGTATTCACCAACAAACCGCCGTGCGGACCCAAGCGCGGGCACGGCACGCCGCAGCCGCGTTTCGCGTTCGAAGTGCACCTCGACAAAATCGCGCACGACCTCGACCTCGATCCCCCCGAGTACCGCAAAAAATTTGTCGTAGATAATTTTTCCAAAACAGTCAATCATCTCACGATCACGACCTGCGGCTTGGGCGAATGTATTGAGAAAGTTGTGGAGGCGTCAGGTTTCGCCACGAAGGCGGAAAGCAAAAGCCCCCTCCCCACCCCTCCCCCGCGTGCAGGGGAGGGAGAAAGGGTGGGGGCAATTCGTCGCGGAATGGGACTTGCGTGTTCGTCCTACCTCAGCGGCGCGGGCTTGCCGATTTATTGGAATGAGATGCCGCATTCGGGCGTGATCGTCAAGGTAGATCGCAGCGGCAGCGTCGCGGTGTTCTGCGGCTCGACCGACATCGGTCAGGGTTCCGATTCGCTGCTGGCGTACATCGTCGCAGAAGAATTAGGCATTGATTTAAAAGATGTGCATGTGTTCACCGCCGATACGCAATTGACGCCCGTTGACCTCGGCAGTTATTCCAGCCGCGTCACGGTGATGACGGGCAACGCGTGTGTGCAAGCCGTGCGCGCAGTCAAAGAAAAAATTCTCGAAGCCGTCGCGCAAAAATTGATGGTGCCTGCCGAAAGTCTCGTGATGCAGAATCGCGAGATCGTTTGTGAAGACGACGAGGCGCGGCGAATTCAATGGCAGGACGCGGTAATTCTCGCCGAAGCGAAATTTGGAACGTTGAGCGGCACAGGCAGCTACAAGCCGCCGAAGCGCGCGGGTCCGTTCAAAGGTTCGGGCGTGGGTCCCTCACCATCGTACAGTTATTCCGCGTGTGTGGCGGAAGTGAGCGTGGACACTGAAACGGGCAATGTGACGGTTGACAAAATCTGGATTGCGCACGATGTCGGACGCGCGATCAACCCGCTGTTGGTCGAGGGACAGACCGAGGGCAGCGTGTATATGGGACTGGGCGAAGCGTTGATGGAAGAACAAGTCTTTCGCCGCGGCGTTCACAAAATTCCTTCGATGCTCGAATACAAATCGCCGACGACGCTCGAAACGCCGGACATCAAAACCATTCTGGTCGAGACGCTTGATCCCGAAGGACCGTACGGCGCGAAGGAAGCGGGGCAAGGTCCGCTCCTGCCCGTCCCGCCCGCGATTGCGAACGCGATTTACGACGCGATTGGTGTACGCATTGACGAGGTGCCGATTCATCCCGAAAAAATCTTGAAAGCGTTGGAAGAAAAAGCCAAGGGCAAGGAAGCACGCGTCGGACCGAAGGAAATTCCGAATGTGAATTTTCCAGCGCCGATTCACGTGGAGCCGCCGGAGAACGCGCCGAAACTGGGAAGACGAAAGTTGCCCATTGCTTCAGAATAACAACATAAGGAGAAGAAAGTGGGATCAGTAACTTCAAAAGATGGGACACATATCGCCTTTGACCGGTCAGGAGAGGGACCAGCGATCATCCTGGTGGTTGGTGCATTCAACGATCGGGCTACCGGGGTGCCGCTGGCTCAATCCCTCCAACGGCATTTCACTGTGTTCAATTATGACCGCCGGGGGCGCGGCGAGAGCGGCGATACTCCTGACACCAGCCGTCAGGACTGGCGCGCGCCTCACGCCATCGAGCGCGAGATACAAGACCTTGACGCCCTCATCGCCCAAGCTGGCGGATATGCGTGCGTATTCGGATATTCCTCTGGGGCGATCCTAGCCTTGAGAGCGGCGGCTCACGGTCTTGCCATTTCGCAGCTCGCGCTATATGAACCACCGCCCACAGGAGCTAAAGCGGGTAATCTCGCTCCCCAGCTCACCGAGCTGATCGTGGCGGGTCGCCGGGGCGATGCCGTCGAGCTTTTCCAGACAGAGGCAGTAGGCATACCTGCCGCCGTAGTTGCCCAAATGCGAAATGCACCTTTCCGACCGGCGCTAGAGAAAATGGCGCATACCTTGGTCTACGAATCGCTTATCCTTAGGTCGTTGCCAAGCGAATTGTTAGCTTCCGTCCGAGTACCGACGCTCGTAATAGATGGGGAGCAAAGTCCCGGGGTGATGCGGCAAGCGGCGCAATCATTAGCCGGTGCATTGCTGTATGGTCAATATCGCACGTTAAAAGGTCAAGGTCATGATATTGTCCCGGATGTCTTGGCACCTGTGTTGGAGGAGTTCTTTCTACCACAATCGTAAAGGAAACAAGCGGAATGAAATTCGGGATTCATAATCCATCTTGGCTGTGCGGTTCTGCCCTGTATCATATGTTCGAGGGTACCAAAGCCAAAGAGCACGGTTTCGCGTGGTTCTCGGTGATGGATCAACTAACTCAGCTTCTCGGCGTAATCAGCTAAGCGAATCTCAAATCATAAATTCCTATGCTGCGTTTACCTCCTTTCGAATATCTCTCGCCTCAATCGCTCGATGATGCCGTGCAAATGTTCGCACAACGCGGCTCTGAAGCAATGTACGTCGCGGGCGGCACCGATTTATTTCCGAATATGAAGCGGCGGCAGTTCGAGCCGAAATTTTTGATCGGGCTGAATAGTTTGCGCGAATTGCGTGGGATCAGTAACGGCGATGGCTTGAAAATCGGCGCGGGCACAACCTTAACGCAATTAGCTAATGAGCCAATTATCCAATCGCTCTATCCCGCGCTCGCGATGGCGGCGGCATTTGTGTCCACACCACAGTTGCAATACATGGGCACTATCGGCGGCAACTTGCTGCTCGATACGCGCTGCAATTATTACAACCAGACGTACTGGTGGCGCAAGTCGATCAACTTTTGTCTGAAAAAAGATGGCGAAGTGTGTTGGGTCGCGCCGGGTTCGCCGCGCTGCTGGGCGGTGTCGTCCAGCGACTGCGCGCCGGTGATGATCGCGCTCGGAGCAACGCTGCGGCTTGTCGGCGCGAACGGCGAGCGCGTAATCGCGGCGAATGATTTGTACCGTGACGACGGAATAAACCATTTGAGCAAAGCGCCCGATGAAATTTTGACGGAAATAATTTTGCCGCTAAGCGACCAAACGAAATCCGTTTACCTGAAATTGCGGCGGCGCGGCGCGTTCGACTTTCCGATTCTCGGCGTCGCCGCGGCAATTCGCTTCGCGAGTAATGGCGAAGTGGAAGACGCGCGCATCGTGTTGGGTGGCGTGGGTTCGCGTCCACTCGTCGCGCATGAGGCAGCGAAAATTTTGATCGGGAATAAATTGGATGAGGATGTAATCAATGCCGCAGCCGAAGCGGCGTGGAAACCCGCGCGCCCGCTCGATAACACCGACATGCACCATTCGTACCGCAAGAAAATGTCACGGGTGTATGTGAAGAGGGCGCTCGAAAGTTTAAGGTTGCAAGTTGCAAGTTAAAAGTTTGAGAGGTCTCACTTGCAACTTTCAACTTTTCGCTTGAAACTTTTTACTTTTTTCAGTACCGCGCTAACTTTCTCACCGCGTTCGCGATTTTCTCCGCGTTCGGCAAAAATTCTGCTTCGCCCGCGTCGTTGAATGGAATCCCCGCGACATCGGGTCCCGTAACGCGTACCACCGGCGCGTCAAGATCGAGCAATGCTTCTTCCGCAATCAACGCGGCGAGCTCCGCGCCGAATCCCATTGTGCGCGTGTCCTCGTGCACAATGCAGACTTTGCTGGTCTTGCGCACCGAATTCAAAATCGTTTCGGTGTCGAGCGGATTCAGCGAGCGCAGGTCAATC
>JBBSHK010000258.1:0-5154 GCA_038253185.1 Anaerolineae bacterium
GTGAGAAATCTCGATGCGCCTCACGCTGAGATTTCTCGTCGCAGACTGCGCTCCTCGAAATGACAGTTGAAAACGCGAATAAGTTGCACATTGCGTAACGAATATATTGCCCATCTAATTCATCGTCTCTCTGTCTATCGACCGTATAGTACTGAGTGGTGGGATGCCGAACAGGGACTTGAGCATTCGGGTGACTTGGCTGTGCCTGAGCTTATCAAACTGCTTGATCCCAAGAATCCAGGGTTCATCTTACGAGCGGCAGCAATCAGCTTAGAAGCTATTGGCTCACCAGCTCGCAAGGCTGCACCTGCTCTGGTCTCACTCATGACTTACCCCGACTCGATGGTTCGAAATGATGTACAGCGGGCACTGTTAAAGATCAATGCAAAACTCGCATTCGCACTGCCAGCAATTTTGGAGCGTTTGCAACAAGAGAATCTTCCCGGTCTGCGTCGCGAACTTCTCCGACTTCTGGAAAAGATTGGCCCATTGGCATCCGAAGCACGTCGTTATCTAATCCCAGCACTTACGGATCCATACACTTTCGAGGACGCGATCATAGCACTACGCTCCGTCAACCCTGACACCTCAGCTTTGATACCGCTCTTACTCAAAAGTCTGGATCACTCTGAATCTTCTATGCGTCATGCAGCGGCACGCGCGCTGGGAAAAATGCGAGTACAGGAACCAAGCGTAATTGAT
Source organism: Anaerolineae bacterium (assembly GCA_038253185.1). Classification (GTDB taxonomy): domain Bacteria; phylum Chloroflexota; class Anaerolineae; order UBA4142; family SHND01; genus JBBSHK01. The sequence goes on from JBBSHK010000258.1 coordinate 703, forward strand.
GCTCTCCAGAAAGCCTCACTCGGATACGATCCCGGATTACGTCACGAAGCGAGACAAGCTCTCGCAAAAATATTAAAAGTAAAGAAACGATCCAAGAGAGATCTTCGCAAAGGATAGCTACAATTTATTTAGTTTTGGAGGAAATAATGCTTCTCGCCGATTTATCTTGGGACGAAGCCAAAGAATATCTCGAGCACGATGATCGGCTGATTTTTCCGATGGGCGCGACCGAGCAGCACGGGCGTCATCTCGGTCTCGGCTGTGATCATCAAATCGCCGACGCGATTGCGCAGGCGACGGGCGAACGCACGAGCGTACTCGTCGCGCCGGTACTCGCATATGGCATGTCGCTGCATCACATGCAATTCGCCGGAACGCTGTCATTGAAACCCGCAACGCTCGCCGCGGCGCTCGAAGATATTTTTCGCACCGCGTACGCACACGGGTTCCGCCGCGTGTTGATCGTAAATGGGCACGGCGGCAACGAGCCGTCCATCGCGTCCGCGCTGCAAATCCTGACGAACGAGCTAGAAGATTTGCGCGTCAAAGCGTATAGCTGGTGGACCGAGCGCGAAATTTTGGAGATGGTCGATCAAGCAATGGGACCACAACGCGGTACTCATTCATCGCCCGGTGAGACTGCCTTTTTGCAAGCCGCGCGCCCGCAAGCGGTCAAGCTGGAACGCGCAGCGAAACGCGACGCGCCGGTCGAACGCTCGCGCGAATTCCTCAACTCGCGACGATTCGCCGAAAAATATCCTGACGGCGTAATGGGACTGGAGCCCTCGACGGCGACGCTCGAGCTTGGTCGCAAGCTCCTCGAGCGTTCGGTGGAGATTTGCGTGGACGAAATCGAGCGGTGGGATTAGTGCGCCGCGTGTTCCAGCGTTTCGATTCCGCTAATTCAAGTGGTATAATGGCGGCGTAACATGGCAATCCAAATCATCACCTTGTTCAAGCCGAGTTTCGGGCACAGTCGGCGGGGTTTCGTCCAACTGAACGGTTGGCACAAACCTCCCAGTTGACGCGCTGTCATGCCGTGCCGTCGCAATTTTTGTGACAACGGCGCGGGCAGCGTGTTTTCATTTTTTGCGATATTGATCTTGGAGGAAGTAAAAATGTCCGGTCATTCGAAATGGTCGCAAATCAAAAGAAAAAAGGGCGTGACCGACACACGCCGCGGACAACTCTTTACGCGGGTCGCGCGTGAGATCACCCTCGCCACGCGCGAAGGCGGGAGCGGCGATCCCGAAGCGAATTTCCAATTGCGTCTCGCGATTGATAAAGCGCGCGGGGCAAATATGCCCAAAGAAAATATCGAGCGCGCGATCAAGCGCGGTACGGGCGAGTCTGCTGAAGGGGGACAGCTCGACGATATTATGTACGAGGGCTATGGACCCGGCGGCACCGCGATTCTTGTGCAGGTGCTGACCGACAATCGCAACCGCGCCGCGTCCGAAGTGCGCCGCGTGTTCACCCGCGCGGGCGCGACCCTGGCGGCGGGCGGCTCGGTCGCGTGGATGTTTGAAAAAAAAGGTGTGCTGAATATCGAAGTGGACGGTCGCGACACCGAAGACCTGGAATTGGAGCTGATCGATCTGGGCGTGGAGGATGTGCGTGTGGACGGCAAGAGCATTGAAGCGTACGTCGCGCCCGAACAATTGCGCCGCATCCGTGAGGAACTGCAAAAGAAAAAGATTCCGATCGAGAATGCCGAAGTCACGCTGATTCCGAAAACACCGGCGATCGTGAGTGAGCAAGACGCGCTGCAGACGATGAAGTTGATGGACCAAATCGAAGAGCTCGACGATGTGCAAAAGGTGATCACCAATCTCGACATCAACGAAGACCTGATGAACAAATTTGAAACGCAAAAGGAGCACGCGTAGGAATAGCTGTAAGCAGGTAGCTGTGAGCTATGAGCGAAGACAATTTAATTCGCCTTTGGCTATCTGCTATCTGCAATCAGCTATCGGCTGACAATGCTCGTTCTCGGCATTGACCCCGGCACCGCCTTGTGCGGCTATGGCCTCGTGCGCACCGATGGAGAGGAAATGTCTCTGGTCGCGTACGGGGCTATTTCAACTCCGGCGAATTCACCGCTACCCGGTCGCCTGCTCACGATTCACACACAGCTCAGCGCGTTGATCGCGCAGCATCAGCCCGCGGCGGTGGCGGTTGAAAAATTATTTTTCAGCAAAAATGTACGGACGGCGCTGGCGGTCGGTCACGCGCGCGGAGTGGTACTGCTCGCGGCAGCGGCGGCAAATCTGCCCGTTTTCGAATACACGCCGAATGAGGTCAAGCAAGCGATCGTGGGCTATGGCGGCGCGGACAAGAACCAGATGCAACAGATGGTGCGAATGTTACTGCAGCTCGATTTTATCCCCGAGCCGGATGATGCCGCCGATGCGATTGCCATTGCCATCTGCCACTTGAACAGCGCGCACCTGAATGAGATGATTGAGGCGCAAGAATGATTTCTTATCTGCGTGGACAAATTTTAATGCGCGGCGATGATTCCATCGTATTGGATGTGAATGGCGTGGGCTATCGCGTGCGAGTGCCGACGTCGACGCTCGACACGCTGGGTGAGGCAGGCACACCCGCGGAACTTTTCACTCATCTGCATGTGCGCGAAGACGATCTCTCGCTCTTTGGTTTCGCCACCGAAGATGAGTTGAAAATTTTTGAATTGCTGCTCACGGTCTCGGGCATCGGACCGAAAGGCGCGTTGGGCGCGCTGTCCGCCGCCGCACCGAATTTGATTCGCGCTGCCATCGCGCAAAATAATCTCGACGCGCTGACGGGACTGCCGGGCATCGGCAAGAAAACCGCGCAGCGACTCGTGCTCGAACTCAAGGGCAAGATTGACCTGAGCGAGGCAGCGCTGGGTGAGGTCTCAGCGGTCGACCAAGAAGTGGTCGCGGCGCTGGTGAACCTCGGCTATAGCGCAGCAGAAGCGCAACGCGCGGCGCGCGCCGTGCCGCCGTCGGAAAAATTGGTCGAAGACCGCATCCGCGCGGCGCTGCGCTATTTGGGAACCGGTTAACAGATTTACCAAGCCACGAAGGAAGCAATATAACTTTTACTTTGTATCGTCGTGGCTTTATTCTTATTTTGGGATGCTTAACCAATACGACATTATTATTGTGGGCGCGGGACCGGGTGGCTCGACCGCCGCGTACTATTTAGCGCGCGCGGGCTTCAAGTCACTGCTGCTCGAAAAAGAAAAACTGCCACGCTATAAACCGTGCGGCGGTGGCGTGACCGCCAAAGTCAAGAGTGTGCTCGACGTGGATTTCACGCCGACGATTGAGGACACGATTGAGCGGTTGTCGGTCGCTTTTGGTTCGCGCAATCGCTTCCGCTTGAACTTGGGACACACGCTCGGCTGGTCGGTGATGCGCGACAAATTCGACGCGCTGCTCGCGACGAGCGCGGCAAAGGCGGGCGCGGAAGTGCGCGACCATTCTCCGGTTACGCGCGTAGTGATCGAGGCAGAGGGCGTTCGTGTTCACACCGCGCGTGAGGAGCTTCGCGCCTCCGTGCTCATCGGCGCGGACGGAGCGAATGGGCTGGTGGCGCGGGCGGCAGGATTGCAAAACACGCGCGTGTGCGCGGCGGCGCTCGAAGCCGAAATGGATCTGCCCTCTGCTGCGGTCGAAATGTGGCGCGGGGTGTGGCACTTTGATTATGGCGCGATTCCGGGCGGTTACGGTTGGATTTTTCCAAAGGCGGAACATCTTTCGGTCGGCATCGGAAAATTTTTGCGCGGCGGCGCTCGACCCAACTTGCGTCAAACTTTGCAGCGTTACCTCGCGTCCGAGCCAACCCTGCAAGCACCGAAAAATATTTTATTGCGCGGACATCTCTTGCCGATGCGAGACTATGGCGAGCCGTTACACGCGGCGCGTGTGCTGCTGGTGGGCGACGCCGCGGCGTTGGTCGATCCCTTCACGGGCGAAGGAATTTACGCCGCGATCAAGAGCGGCAAAATGGCAGCGGAAGAAACAGCGCGCGCGTTTACCGCAGGCGATTTCAGTTTTGCGAATTATTCGACGCGCCTGCAAAAAGAATTTCTGCGCGATTATCGTTACGCTTGGCGCCTCAATGATATTTTCTACCGCGTGCCGCGCGTGGCGATCGAGTTGCTGGCGCATCTGAAATCGCTGCAGCGCGCGACCGCGAATATTGTGCTCGGCAATGCCGGTTATCGGAATTCGATTTGGGGCATTCTGAAACATCCCATTTAAAACCCGCGCGCTAGCTTGTGTTGACAAATCTTTAGAGTCTCGCCCGACCAATTTCATTTCTGGCTCTGTAGATACGGAAATCACGCGGCTTTCGCTTTTTGTCAACACAAGCTACAACTCATTTCAAAAACCCGATTCCGCGCGGGGAACGAGTCCGAATGACAAAGCGCCGCGCAATTTCTAACAAGAAATTTAA
>JBBSHK010000259.1:0-5145 GCA_038253185.1 Anaerolineae bacterium
ATCATCGCCTGAAAGTGATAACTCGATATAGCTTTTAGAATTGCTTTTTTCAGGCAATTCATCCTTCATAATAACTTTTGGCTGATTACCTATTCTTTGAATCAAAATCGTATCGGTCGTGCTAGATTTGCTTTTGCCAATCGAAACTAACTCTGAAAGAAGTCGTAGCGGGTATTTTGAATTTGCCTTTTTTATCTCAAAATCTTTTATGCCTTTGTAGCGTCCATACGCCCAAACCGAATTGGTTTTTTGGATAGTATTAATATCTACCCAAAAACCTTGAGAAAGATTTTTATTTGAAGTTTGCTTTTGGAAATTTGAAACAATAACTTTTAATGCCTGCGTCTCGGCGAATTCTGCTAAAAATACCTTCTCGGATTGCTTGGAATTTTTAAGAACAACTAAAGAAGTCTTTACTCCTGCGTATGGCTGGAAGGAATTTGAAGGCAAGGAAATAATTGCTTCAAGAGAGTATTCTTGCGAAATGTAATCTCTGAAACTCCGATTACTTTCATTGAACAATAAGCCTTCGGGGGTTATGAAAATTGCATAGCCATTGGGTTTAATTGACTGTAATGAACGAAGAATAAAGGCGGCTTCGGCACTTCTAATTTTTAATCCATCTATTTCTATGTCAATTCGCATTCCGAATGGCGGATTGCAAACTACTAAATCAAATTCATCTGCGATAGATGTATGAAAATAGTTGGCATTAAGAAGTTGGTAATTTAGCCCCGACTTTTTTAGCGTTGCTTCGGCTATTTGGGAAACATCTTGATTAATGTCAATTCCAACAACTTTTTCAACATTTTCCCTTCCCTTTGCTACAGAAGTTAAAAGAATGGCAGTTCCACAAGCAGGGTCGAAAATTGTTTTAGCAGGAATCCCATGAGATATTTCTGCTATAAGCGAAACTAGATTTTCTGGTGTTGCGAATTGACCTGCAATTTTCGGATTATCAAACATTATTTTTTCCAGATTTTGTTATGCAAGGGGCAAGCTAACTATTGATTATGCGGCATTATTGCCCTATAATATCCCCTACGGGCAGGTTATACGGCATGATGTCGTATAATCGCCTATCTACGGCAAGTATAGGCTCGCTCTTTGTTCTGTCAAGCATGGGACGCATTATGACAAACAAATCGGAGGCGCGCGATGACACAACAGCCCAAACTCCTTGACAAAGTGCGCGAGATGCTGCGGCTCAAACATTATTCCCCCAAGACCGAAGATACCTATGTGAACTGGATCCGGCGCTTTATCCGTTTTCATCACATGCGTCATCCGCGCGAAATGCGCGAACCTGAAATCCAAGCGTATCTAACACATCTCGCGGTGAACGAGAATGTCGCCGCTTCAACCCAACATCAAGCGTTTAGCGCGCTCTTGTTTTTATATCGCGAGGTGCTGAACTTGACCCTTGATCCCCAGCTTCAATCCGTACGCGCCGCAAAGCCAAAACATCTCCCAACCGTTTTGACGAAACAGCAAGTCACCGCGATTTTGTCGCACATGTCAGGCGTCACCGGACTCATGGCGCGCCTGCTTTATGGCAGCGGCTTGCGTCGGTGGTGGAACTCGTCGAGTTGTTGCAGTCCGAGCCGGAGCAACGGTAGCGCCATCCGAGTGTTGACACAAGTCTTCGTCGGACAGTGGTCTCGGGCTGGTGCTCGCACCCGCCTGCCCGTTTAATGAACCGTCGTAATTGATGCACGTATATGCATCTCGGTATGTTACTGCTCCAAAACGACACGCACCAGGCCAAAAACCTGCGCCTGGGTCGCCGCATGAAGTATTCGCATCATGAAAGATGACCATCCATCCGACCTTGGATGGACGTACTTCGACATGGGCGCGCTCCACGGCAGCCGGACCAATTGCATTCCGCATATACTGTCGCGCAACTTGCTCTGCTCGCTGCTGTTCACTCTGGCACGCAACGCTCAAACTGAAGAACGTAGCGAGCAAAATAGTTTTCCATTTAGGCATCCTTGAATGCTTTCACCAATTTCTTCCACCGCTCAATATCCTGCTCTGGTTCAATCGGTGTGTAGAACGTGATGCGGTCGAGCAATCCTGCATAACGCTCTTGTATGCGCGGCACCAGTTGCTCTTCGTGATTGACGACCACCGCGACTTCATTCAATATCTCATCGGTGATCTGCGCGGGCATCTCCGCCCATTTGCCGCGCGCCGCCATCGCACTTAATTGTTCACCCGTTTCACCCCAGCCGTGAATTTCCAACACAGGGCGGTACGTCGGCGTCGAAGCGTAAAATGAAATTTGCGCGCGTGCCATTTCTTTTTCCGCCTCATTCGTCGCCACGAAAATCGCGGACGAAAGTTGAATCTCCGCGCGTGTGCGTCCAACTTGCTGCGCACCTTTTTCAATATTCGGCAAAATCATTTCGCGAATATACCGCGCGCTGTGGAACGGGTGAACGTGAAACCCTTGGCACAATTCACCGGCGAGGTGGCACAATTTTTCATTCACGCCCGCGATGTAGATCGGAATGTTCGGATGCTCAATTGGGCCCGGATTGAAGAACGGCGTCATCAACGTGAGCTTGTAAAACTCGCCGCGAAAATTTATTTTTCCATCGCCTTGCCACGCATCCCACAACGCGCGCATCGACAAAATCATCTCGCGCAATTTCGCCGTCGGCGCTTCCCACACCATACCAAAGCGTCGTTCGATGTGCGGCTTGACCTGCGTGCCGAGTCCGAGAATGAATCGCCCGTTCGATTGCGCGGCGAGGTCCCACGCGATATGCGCGAGCACCGTCGGACTGCGCGGGAATGCCACCGCGATCGCGGTGCCAAGTTCGATGCGCGAGGTGTGTTCCGCCGCAAGCGCGAGCGGGAGAAAAGGTTCGTGCTGCGTCTCGCTCGTCCACAATCCGTCAAAGCCAATGTCTTCGACGGCGCGCGCCAGCGCGGGCATTTCGCGCAGATTCGGAGCGAGAGTGGCGGCATCAATTTTCACGATGAGTCCAGAGTCGAGAGTCTACAGTCAACAGGAGAAAAAATACGCTACTGGCGACCCTGGCCCGCCGCTTTCAGCGTCGGAAGACGCCAGGGCGGGCTGTCGCCTCTTGACTGGCTACTTGATGCGATAGCCTTGCTCTTCATTATTAAACACCCACGCCACCACATCGCCGATTTCGATTTCTTCGGACAGGTACGCTTCAATCGTCACCGCCGACGAGCCGCGCCCGCGCAATTTTTCCTGCGCGCGCTGCATCCGCTCGAAACGTTCGCGCCAGCGCGAAAAATTTTCCGGTCGCAAATCGACCCAGCCCTTGCGCGCCCAGGCGTTAATATTCTCGCGCGTGATCGGCACCTCGTTCGTGTCGGCGCGTTCGGGGATGCGAACCAACGGACCACGCCAGATCGTTTCGCCATCGGGCAACAGAATGGGGACTCCCGCTGAAACAATCAGCTCGCGCAAATTTTCATGTTTGAGCAAATGACGATGCAGCGCCTCCGCGATTTTTCGCGGGCGTTGATTTAAAACACGCGTGAGCGTATGGTATCTTTCGCGCAGGAGGAACGCTTCGAACAACAGCTTGGAAATTTCCGGAGGACCGAGCTGCCCCAAGGCGACCGAGGGCACGCCGCATTCCTTCTCGAGGCGTTCCAATTCCACCAATGCTGCGCGGCGCAAGCTGCCGGCGCGATAGGTCGGGTCGAGCACCGCGCCGTCAATGGCGGAGACAATATCCGCGCCGGTGTTGATTCCCTGGATTTCGAGCACCACCTTGCTCGCGATTTCTTCCGGCGTAATAAATTCCATCTGGTGCATCGCGGTGATGACTTCGAATTCGCCTCTGGTAAAAAAACCATTCTCGCCCGTATCCACGATCACGGCTTCCAATTTGCCGCGCGACTCGTACTCTCTGGGATTGGCGTGCAGCGTCAGCGCGCCGTCCAATTTCTCCAAATGCGGCGTGTAGCGCAGCACCGGCTCACCGCGCTCTGTCACCGCGCGCATGGAAATATCGGAATAACCAATCATCGCGGCGGGCTTGATCTCTTTGACGATCGGTCCGCCGGGCGTCCGCGCCATCAGGAACATCAAGCCGGTCTGCGCGAACGCGATCGCGGTCTTGGACATCAACTTGGTCGAGGGCTTGTCTTCGCCGTGCGTGTACGGGATGTTAAGCCCCATGCCTCCCGTGCCGGTCGTGCCGATTTTCAAATAAATGCGCGTGCCCACCTCTTCCATCGCGCGCAGGATTAACACCACGTGGCGAATCAACTGCGGCACCGATTGTGAAATCACCAGCGTCTCGAAGGCGCGCTGCGCGGGCTTACGCAGCCGCGCCAGTTCCGCTACATTCTCCTGCAACTGAATCGTGGCGTGCTCAAGTTGCTCGCGCGTCCACGCTTCGGCGACGATGCCCACGCCCCCTTCTTTCCCCGCCGAACGCGGGAGGGACTGAGCGAGCGGGCTAGCCGTTAGTGCTTTGACCGCGTGCGTTAATTCATCAATGCGCGCGAACAGCGCCTCCAGCTTTTGTTTGGCGATCACCGAGGCGGAGTACATATCTTGATAACTGATTGCGGTCGCGGTGTTGATGCTGTCCACGATCACGTCGGGTCGATGTTCGAGAATCAACCGCACCAGTTGCGAGCGCTCGTACGCGGCGTCGAGGTCGCCGAGCAAATCATCGAACAACTCCCCGCGCCGCGCCGGTGAATCGAGCAGCTCGCGACGACGCGCGTGTGTGAAATCCGCGCGCACAAATACGTCGCCCCACACGCCGAGCCATTCGATTTCCGGATGCTCTCTTTTCAAAAGCGTGAGCGCCTCACGCACTTCACGCTGATAGAGGGAAGCGATAATAATTTTTTGTGGGCGCATCTTCCGCGCCGCCTCACGCGCGATCTGCGTACCGACGAGACCCGCGCCGCCGAGCAGGAGAAAAGTTTTGTCAGCCATGATTACTCACGTCTTTCCCAAAAACGAATCCGGCATAGCTCAGATCCATCGTCAACTACGCGTGACTGATTTTCGCGATCGAGTTGCCAACGCAGTGCGTTCGTGTCGAATGACATAATTGAATCCGATCATTACAACTCATTTCAAAAACCCGATTCCGCGCGGGAGAACAGGTCAGAATAAGAAGGCGCCGCGCA
>JBBSHK010000260.1:0-5140 GCA_038253185.1 Anaerolineae bacterium
ATCAAATAAAACTCGTATGATGTGTCATTTCGAGGAGCGAAGCGACGAGAAATCTCAGCGGTGTGGAAACCGAGATTTCTCGCTCCGCTCGAAATGACATCGACCGACATACTACGACTTTTATTTGTGTTGTCTATAAGATTCCGCGTACGCCTCCGCCTTCCATTTTCAATGACACTCCTTGCGGTCGGCAGCGTCTTGCTCTCGGCGCTCATTCACGCCGGTTGGAATATGCTGGTGCGACATCAACGCACCACCGATCTCTTTCTCAGCATCTCCATCCTTACGACTGCGCTTGGACTCGCACCCGCGCTCCTGCTGGAAATCATTTCGCAGCCGGTGCTGCCGCTCGTATGGGTGAATGTGATTTTGTCGGGGGCGCTCCTCGGTTGCTACTATTACTCTCTAACACGCGGCTATCAGAGCGGAAACTTTACGGTGGTCTATCCTCTGGCGCGCGCGATACCGGTGCTGCTGCTCGCGCTCTCCGACCTGGTGCGCGGGAACGCGCCGACCTTGATCGGCTGGCTCGGCATCGCGTTTGTTTCAATGGGTTCCGCGCTGCTGCCGCTCGAATCATTACGCGAATTAAAAATCGCGCGTTACTGGAATCGCACGAGCGTGTGGATTCTGCTCGCCGCGTTCGCCACCGCGGGCTATAGCATCGTGGACAGCGCGGCGGCGCAAATAATGCCAACGGGCTTGGAAATGGCGCTGCGCTACAATGTGCTCGAATCATTCACCGCGTTTGTAGCTTACGCCATCATCTTGTTGGCGTTCCGCCAAAACTTGCGAGGGAATATCAACCGCTCGAACTGGCGCATCGCGGTGCTAGCGACGCTGTTTGTTTTTGGAGGCTACTCGCTCGTGCTATTGGCGTTTCAGGTCAGCTCACATGCGAGTTACGTCATCGGCTTGCGTCAGATCAGCATCGTGATTGGCGTCATCGCGGGAGCGCTCCTCTTTCACGAACCCGCGGCGAGACTGCGCGTCGGCGCCGCAGTCATCATCACCCTCGGCGTGATTTTTATTTCACTCGCGCGCTAATCTTTTACCGAAAGTGTGAGGCAGATGTCCGCTGGCAAGATGCATATCGATGAAGTGGACACGGACGCATCGCTCGTGGCACGTTTGCTCGCGGCGCAGTTTCCGCAGTGGGCAGACCTTTCCATCACGCCGGTCCCTTCCGCCGGCACGGACAACGCGCTATATCGGCTCGGCGATGACATGGTTGTGCGACTACCCATCGAAAGGGCCATCGGGCGAGTGGACAAGGAGCACGAGTGGTTGCCGAGACTTGCGCCGTTTCTACCACTTGCCATCCCTATTCCGCTCGCGAAGGGTCAACCCGGCGAGGGCTACCCTTATGATTGGTCAGTCTATCGGTGGCTCGAAGGCGAGGATGCAACCATCGAGGGCATCGCCGACCCACTTGAAGCGGCGATTGATCTGGCGCAATTCATAGCCGCCCTGCAACGAATCGATGCCACTGGCGGGCCGCCGCCCGGGCAGCACAACTCATCTCGCGGCGTACCCCTCGTGATGCGCGACGCTCCCACGCGCACCGCGATTGAAAACCTGCACGGATTGATCGACACCGACGCAGTGACCGCAATGTGGGACGCAGCCATCGAACTACCGGCGTGGCACCGACCGCCTGTCTGGGTCCATGGAGACCTGAAACCCGGGAACCTGCTGGCGGTAGAGGGGCGACTCAGTGCGGTCATAGATTTCGGGTGTCTGGGTGTGGGCGATCCCGCCTGCGATGTGATGGCGGCGTGGGTGTTCCTTTCTGCCGAAACGCGGGACGTATTCCGCGCGGCGCTACAGATAGATGACGCGACCTGGGCGCGCGGTCGCGGCTGGGCGCTGTCGGTCGGAGTGATTGCCCTGCCTTACTATCAAATCACCAACCCGGTCCTTGCCGCAATAGCCCGACGCGCAATTGATCAAGCCCTGACTGATTATCGTGCCAGCTTGTGGTGCGGATGTGATTGAGTCGCCTGAACACAATACGAAGCGTTGGTGAATCCGTTGCAATACAAAAGAACTCGAAATGTCCGACTGAGGATGTCGCTGTGGACGCTTTACGCAAGCCACTGATGGTCTATGACGGCGACTGTAGTTTCTGCCGCATCTGGATCGAATACTGGAAACGGTTGACCGGAGACCGCGTCGAGTACGCACCGTTCCAAGACGCCGCGCAAAATCTCCCCCAAATCCCGCGCGCGAATTTTGAACGCGCGGTGCAGCTTATCTTGCCGGACGGCGAGGTGCTGCGCGGCGCGCACGCGGTTTTCAAATCGCTCAGCTACGCGCCGGGTAAGAGTTGGATGTTGTACCTGTACGAAAATATCCCGGGCGCGGCTCCGGTTTCGGAATGGGCATACCGGCTCGTCGCCGCGCACCGCGATTTTTTCTATCGAGTCACGTGGCTGCTGTGGGGGACTCACCTCGACCCTTCGACCGACGCGCTGGTGCGCTGGATGTTTTTGAAAGCGCTCGGTCTGATTTATTTGATCGCGTTCATTTCATTCGGCGCGCAAATCACTGGGCTGATCGGGTCGAATGGATTACTGCCGCTGACGCCTTTCCTCCAAGCCGTGCAGCGCGTTTTTGGATCGAGCGGCTACTGGCTGTTGCCGACCATTTTTTGGTTCAACTCCAGCGATCTCTTTTTGCAAGTGGTGCCGCTCACCGGCGCGCTGTTTTCCATTCTGCTGATCTTTGGAATCGCTACGCGCCTCGCGCGAATTGCTTTATTTCTGCTGTACCTGTCGCTCGTCTCGGCGGGTCAGGACTTTATGTCGTTTCAGTGGGATGTGCTGCTGTTGGAAACCGGCTTGCTCGCGATTTTTCTCGGTCCCACTTTGAAAATCAGCGTGTGGCTTTTTCGCTGGCTGTTATTCCGCCTGATGTATTTGAGCGGCGCGGCGAAATGGCTCAGCGGTGATATGACTTGGCGCAATTTGACCGCGCTCGATTATCATTTCGAGACGCAGCCGCTGCCAACAGTCCTCGGCTGGTACTTTCACCAACTGCCCACATGGTTCCATCAATTCTCTGTTGTGATAATGTTCGCGATTGAACTCGGCGCGCCATTCTTGATCTTTGCGCCGCGCCGCTTGCGCTTTTTTGGCGCGGTGGCGCTTGTGTTTTTGCAAACGTTAATTTTTCTCACCGGCAACTATACCTTTTTCAATTTGCTCGCAATTGCGCTGTGTCTCTTCTTGCTCGACGACGCGGTGGTCCAACGCCTTCTGCCGACGCGCGCGATAGAAAAAATTCGGGCGAATACCGCGCGGCGCAAAGAATCTGTATTCGAGCGCGTCAGTGTTATCGCGGTTGCGATTATTATTTTTCTCGTGAGCGGCTTTCAGCTTGCGCGCATAGTTGAAATTTCCGCGCCCCCACCGGTGCGCGCGCTGGCGAATTGGATCGAGCCACTGCACATTGTGAATACCTACGGATTATTTTCGGTGATGACGACCGAGCGTCCCGAAATTATTATTGAAGGATCGAGCGATGGGCAGAACTGGCAAGAGTACGGATTCAAATATAAGGCGGGCGATCTTTACCGCGCGCCGCTGTGGGTCGAGCCGCATCAACCGCGCCTCGATTGGCAAATGTGGTTCGCCGCACTCGGCAGTTATGAGGGAAATGAGTGGTTCTCGAATCTGATGCTGCGACTGTTGCGAGGTTCATCCGAGGTGCTCGCGCTGCTGGAAAAAAATCCATTTCCCAATTCGCCGCCGCGTTATATACGCGCCACACTCTACTTGTATAACTTTACCGACCTCCGTACCCAGCTCGCGACCGGTCAATGGTGGCAACGTGAAGAGGGCAGAGAATATTTTCCCGCAAGCTCGCTGCAAGATTTTTCGGGAATTAATCCGGTGGCGCTGCCGGGTGGAGTCGCCGCGCCGGAGCAGCCGATATTTGTGAGATGAGGAATTTAGGTTGTGTCTGGAAAGGGCGAATTACCACTGCGTTCCAAGTCAGCAGACCCGGAGCCGGACTTTTTTCATCGCACTCTCTTAGTCTGTCCCGCAGGGATCCCTTTGGGACAGACACAACCTAGTCCGCAGGTTTGTCGAGCGGAGGTAGAACCGCGAGGAAATCGTTCGCGAAGCGGTGACCATAATCATTCGATAAACTTTCAACCCGCGCGGGATCAGGCGATGCGACGATGAGACCGGCGTGGTTTTTTTTGTGCAAACGCCAGACCACTTCAGCCTCGTCATACGCCGACATATCGGGATATTCTTGGCGCGCGAGGCAGATGAGGATGCCCGCGTAATCCTGGCGCGGTGTGGGCAGCCGGTATTTTTCTTTGCGAAGGTGCGCCAGTTCGATCTTTGCCCACTCTGCCCAGAGATTCAACCCCGAAGCCGCTTCGATCAATTCGGCAATGTTCGCGCCGCCGACGCGCGCTGCGGTTTCCAAAAAGTAAAACCGTCCGTCCTGAGCCGCTTTAATATATTCCGCGTGAGTGACGCCGCGCAGCATATGTAACGCGCGCATCACTTCTTTATTGAGCGCCGCCAAAGTCTGCGCGTCCTGAGATTCGTACGGCACGGTGCGCGTGATAAAAATTCCGCCCTCGTGCGCCACATTCATCGGAGGGCGCGCGTACTGCTGCGCGATGGAGAATACGACCTCGCGCTCGGAGATAATCGAGTCCACGTGAAAGACATCGCCGGGGATATATTTTTCGAGAACGAAAAAAGATTGTTGATCGCCGAGCGTGTCGAGCCAGCGCCACAGTTCTTCCGCCGAATTCACTTTCTTGATGCCCATCGCGCCGGCTTCCGAGCGCGGTTTGAACACCCACGGCGGCGGCACGCGTTCCATAAATTCGCGCAAGCGGTCGTAATTCAGCACATGCACAAAATCGGGCACGAGAATATTTTCATCGCGTGCCTGCACGCGCATCGCCAGCTTGTCACGAAATAAACGCGCGGTGGTCTCGCCCATGCCCGGCACGCGCAGATGCTCGCGCAGCGACGCCGCGGTCTCGACATCGTAATCGTCAAGCGGAATGATGCGATCAATCTGCCGCGTGCGCGCGAGATAACTCACCGCGTGAATAATGTCCGGACGCTTCGAGAGGTCCGGCATATAAAATAGTTCGTCGATG
>JBBSHK010000261.1:0-5122 GCA_038253185.1 Anaerolineae bacterium
CCCGGCTCGTTTCAGACTCACACTGGCTTGAATGCCATCTACAATCTGATAGACTTGCACACACACCTCGCGCCGACGTGGGCACCTACCTTTGGTCGCGCATTCGATCTCTTGCGCGGCGAGGGAGCTCTTGGCTACGCGTTTGCGGAATTTTTTCATCTGCTCGGCGCGACTCCCCTCGACTCGATAAAAATAATTTACGCGCTCGCGTTCCTATTCTCCGGCTGGGGAATGTTCGCGTTGGCGCGGCAAATCTTCGCCAGCGACGCGGCGGGCTTGCTCGCGGCAATCGTTTACGTCTATTTTCCGTACCACCTCGCGACGGTGTACGTGCGCGGCGCTTTCGGTGAAGCGGTCGCGTGGGCGCTGTTTCCATTCGCGCTGCTCGCTTTGATCCAATTCCATTCGCGCGCAACGCTGCGGCAGCGCGATTATGTCCCGACGATTTTTGCATTCGCGCTGCTCTTTGCAACTCAACCCGGACTCGCGATCCTCTTTGCAATGTTCGCGCTGCCGTTCGTCTTTGCAGTTGACCGCGCACGATTTGGAGGGACGACGATTTTCGCAACACTGAGCGGGCTGGCGCTCGGCGCGTTGGCGACGCTGCCCGCGTTTTTGCAAAATAATTCCGCGCTGGATGCGAATGGCTTTACGCCCGCGTTCGTTTATCCCTTCCAATTTCTCACCGCGAGTTGGGGCACCGCGCTGCCCAAAGGAAATTACCTCGAGCAATTCCCTTATCAAATCGGCATCGCCGCGCTGGGCTTGAGCCTTCTCGCGCTCGCGCTATTGTACCGCGAACGCGTTGATGTGACCGCCCACGCGCGGCGGATCACGCGCGTCGCGATTGCCGCGAGCGCGATTTTGCTGTTGCTGATGACGCCGTTCTTCTCCGCGCTATGGGAAATTTCTCGCGCGACTTTGTTGGTGCCATATCCTTTCGAGCTGCTCGCGTTCGTCGGCGTCGCGCTGTCGCTGGTCGCGGGCGCGGTTCCGTTGAGCGACGCGCGCTTGCGCGAACTGCCCATGCTCGCCGCGCTGTCAGCGATTCCGATTCTCGCGGTGTATTCGTACCTCGCGCCCGAGTACATTGATTTCGCGCCGACGCGTCCCGCCGCGGCTACTTTCAATCAGAATGAACTCGCGCTGCTCGACTATAAAATCGTGCGCCCGCCCGGAATATTTCATCACGGCGCGACGGTGGAATTGGATTTGCAATGGCAGGCACTGCGCGAGGTGAATCACGATTACACCGTGTTCGTGCACGCGGTTGACGAGGACGGCAAAGAATGGGGCAGCGAAGACGCCAAACCGCAAAGTGGCGCGCTGCCCACGCTCAAATGGACGCCGGGTCGCGTGATTTCAGACACCCATTCGATTCAGATCGATCTCGCCGGACCAAGCGAAGGGTATCACCTTGAGCTTGGGATATACAACGCCGCGACCGGCGAGCGCGCGTTGACGGAAACCGGCGCAGACGAAATTCGGATTGATTCAAATCCATGAGCGAGAAAGTAGTCATCAGCAGAGAGCGGATAGCTGTTAGCGACGGACTGCCTGCAAACCCCACCCTGCCTCCCCTTGATCAGGGGAGGCGAGAAGAGGTCGTGGCGCTCAGCGCGCGTCTCGACCCGTACGCGCTCTTGCTCGCCGCGCTCTCAATCCTAGCGCTGGGTCCGATGCTGCAAGCCGGATATTTTTGGGGCGCGCACGATGCGCGGCACTCGGTCTATTTTCTTTTCGAATTTGACCGCGTGTTTCAGGACGGCATTTGGTATCCGCGCTGGTTCCCCGATATGACCTACGGCTATGGTTATCCGCTGTTTAATATTTATGGACCGCTCGCGTTTTATGTCGGAGAGCTTTTTCATTTGCTTGGCGCGGATTTTGTCACTGCCGTGAAAATGGTTTTCGGGCTGGCGTGGATTTTGTCCGGACTCGCGATGTACGGTTTCGTCCGGCGCGTGTTTAATTCTCGCGCCGCGGCATTTGTGGCGGGACTGGCGTACGTGTTTATGCCCTATCATCTCGTGGACGTTTATGTGCGCGCCGCGCTCGCGGAATCCGTGGCGCTGATTTTTTTACCCCTCACGCTGTGGGCTTTTTATGAATGTGTGACCGCGCCGCGCGTGGGCGCGATTTTGTTCGCCGCGTTCACCTACGCGGGCATGTTGTTCGCGCACAATGGCATCGCGCTGCTCTTTTCTCCGGTGCTCGGCGCGTGGATTTTGTTTTTGATATTTCGCCAGAATAGGGAACCCGGATTTTTCCAAAAAATCCAGTTTCTGAAAAGTGTTCGCGCGGGGTTGCCTTCTCTTGCCGCGCTCGTACTCGGTCTCGGACTCACCGGAATTTTTCTGTTGCCGCTCATCGCGGAATATAAATTTATCAACGTCGCGCAGTGGACAGCAAATTATTACAACTATCAAGAACACTTTGTCGAATTCTTTCAACTGTTCAGCCCGACGTGGGGTTTCGGTATCAGCAATCCCGGTCCGCACGACGGACTGTCGTTTCAATTCGGCGCGCTGCCGTTTGTCCTCGCGCTATTTTCGCTTGTCGCGCTCGCGCGCAATCCACGCGGCGCGCGACCGATCATTATCTTTTTTCTCGCGCTCACGTTCGCCGTAGCTCTCTTAATGTTCAGCTTCTCGCTCTCGGTATGGCAACTGTTTGGGCTCGCCAGTGTCGCGCAATTTCCGTGGCGGCTGTTAACGCTGACGACCTTGTCGTTGTCGGTGCTCGCGGCATCTGTGTTGCTCGAAGAAAAATCAGAACCGCGCGGCGGATTCACATTACCGACCATCGTATTGAGCGCATTGATTTTGCTCGGCAGTTATCCGTACATCACCGCGCAAAATCTGGCGCAGGCGGCGGAAGGTCCCGTAGGGCTGCCCGGTCTCATGCGATTTGAAAATTCCGCGAATGAAATGACAGGCATCACCGTTTATGCCGACGAGCAGCCGCCGTGGTCTCCGCTCGCCGACAATATCATCGCGGGCAAGCAAATCAAGTCCAAAGTTGATTACAGCGCCAAGCCGGAGAGCATCTTTATCGGTCAGACCAAAGATGGTTTTCACACCAATGGCGAACGCATCGGCTATAACGCGCAAGAGGACAACACGCCGATCATTTTCAACGTTCAAAATTATCCCGGCTGGCACGCGTACTTGCTCAGTACGCGCACGGATAAAGCGCTTCACGAACTGTCGATTCAAACCGAGCCACCTTACGGTCGCATCAAAGTGATTGTGCCAAAGGGCGAATACTGGCTGCAATTGCGTTTTGAAGATACGCCGCCGCGAATTTTGGGAGAAATCGTTTCCGGTCTCTCACTCCTCTGTGCGGTCGGACTCGTCATCTGGAATCGCTGGAGCAAACGACGGCGTGCGCCGATTCCATCTTAATCGTCATCCCGCGATTCTCCTCGCACTCACGGCGCTACTGCTCGCGCCGCTAACCGCCCCCGGTTATTTTATCTTCGCCCACGACGCGCGGCACACGGTCTATTTTCTTCAAATGTTCGACGCCGCGCTGCGCGAGGGCGCACTCTATCCGCGTTGGGCAGCCGATATGGTTTTCGGTTACGGCTATCCGGTGTGGCTCATCCTCGCGCCGCTGCCGTACTATCTCGCCGAATTTTTTCATCTGCTCGGTCTCGATTTCGTTTCGTCGGTCAAAGCCCTCGACGCAGGTGGAATCATCGCCAGCGGCGCGGCGATGTATCTCTTTGCCTCGCGCGTGCTGGGGAAGAATGCGGGACTCGTCGCGGCGGTGGCGTACTTGTTCATCCCGTACCACGTCGTGGACTTGTACGTGCGCGCGGCAGGCGCGGAATTTCTCGCGTTCGTTTTTCCACCTCTCGTGATGTGGGCGCTGTACGAATTTTTTACCACGCGTCGCGCGTTCTATTTGCCGCTCGCCGCGATCGCGTACGCCGGTCTGATTCTCGCGCACATCTCGATGGCAGTAATTTTTTCGCCGGTGCTTGGCGCGTACGTTTTGTTTTTGTGGATAACCCCCACCCTTGATGCCTCCCCCACACAACGGGGGAGAGGCTGGGGAGGGGGCACTCTCGCGCTTGCCCTTGCTTCACTCGCGCTTGGCTTGCTGCTCTCCGCGACATTTCTCTTGCCAGTCATCTTTGAGCAGCAGTATCTCACATCGGAGCCGCTCATCGGCGGCTTTTTTGATTTTCACCAACACTTTGTTTCGCTCTCCCAATTGCTCTCGCCGTTTTGGGGTTACGGCTATGCGGGAATCAACGGCGGCGATCAATTTTCGCTGCAACTTGGCGTGATGCCACTCGTGCTCGCGCTGCTCGCCATTTTTGCTGCGCGGCGAAAGCGCGATTCAGTGGTGAATGCTCATTTGATTTTTTTTGGGTTGGTCGCGCTGGCAACGATCGCGCTGATGCTGCCTTTCTCCGCGCCGCTGTGGGATGTCGCCGCGCGCGTGATCGCGTTTGTGCAATTCCCCTGGCGCTTGTTGATTGTTACCGCGCTAGCGCTGGCGTTTCTTTCCGGTGCGGCGGTACGCGCGCTGCCACCACGCGATTCTTTTTTAGGCGCGCTGTTGCTGTCGCTGCTGCTCGTGTTCGCGCTGTTCCCGAACGCGCGTCCCGAATACACCGACGCGCCGTTTAATTACAACGCGATGATGGACTTTGAAGTGAAAGACCGCGAGCTACTGGGTGACACGATTTGGACCCAGGCGCGACCGAAGGACTCGCCGTTGGTCGAGCAGTATCGCGCGGGCGCGCTTTCGCAAAAGGCGATTGTGGTCGAGGGCGATGCCAGTGTTGAAACGCTCGCGCACCATTCGCAATCGGACGAGGTGCGCGTGACGGGCAATCAAGCGAGCCGCGTACTTTTCTACACGCGTTATTTCCCGGGCTGGACGGCGACCATCGATGGTGTGCTTACTCCCAATATTGAACCGTACGGTGAGCAAGGGCTGATTGCCGTGGAGGTTCCGGCAGGCACGCACATCGTGACAACGCGTTTCGGCGGCACCTTGCCGCGTCACGTCGGCGCGCTCATTTCCGCCCTGACCGCGATTGGGGCGATTGGGTGGTTGTGGAAAGTGAGAAAATAAAGAACAATGAATAATGAACAATGAC
>JBBSHK010000262.1:0-5107 GCA_038253185.1 Anaerolineae bacterium
GCGCTGCCCAAGCTCACGCGCGTCGCGCACAAGAACTATATCGCGTATACCGCCGACTTGATGGAACTGGTAGCGCGCGATTCGGACAACTCGCAAATCGTCGCGCCGTTCGATCCGCAAATCCTGTCTTATACTATCGCGGGCAACTTGCAGATTACGAATGAAGAAAAGCAGGCGCTGCTCGAAACCGCGACGGTCGAAGAACGCCTGCAGCAAGAATTGGTGCTGCTCGAACGCGAGCGCGAATTTTTGGCGCGCATGAAAACTCTGCGCGACTGGCTGCCGCAGGACGACGAAGGAATTTTTTCAAAGAATTAATTGGTCGCGAGCGTGGAAACATCCGGCATCATTCTTGCGGGTGGCGCGAGCCGCCGCATGGGGCGCGATAAGGCTTGGATTGAATTCCAGAGCCGCGCGCTGATCGAACAGGTCGTCGAGAGATTGAGTCAAGTCACGCAGGAAATAATTATCGTCACGAATCAGCCCGAACCTTTCAAAAAGTTTGACGCGGCGTTGGTGAGCGATGCGTTTCCGGGCAAAGGCTCGCTCGGCGGAATCTATTCGGGGTTGCGCGCCGCCCGGTTCGAGCGCGCCGTGGTGGTCGCGTGCGATATGCCTTTTTTGAATCCCGCGCTGTTGAATTATCTGATTGTCCTTTCGCCCGAGTACGATGTGGTGATTCCGAGCGCGCGGGATTGGTTCGAGCGCGAAAAAAAAGCGAGTGGTCGGGCGACGGCAAAAGACACGAATTTGCATCCGCTGCATGCGATCTATTCAAAGGAATGTCTAGCTCCGATACAGACGCGCCTCCGTGAGGGCGATTTACGCATGATCAGTTTTCACCACGACGTGCGCGTGCGGATCGTGAACGAATCCGAAATCGAGCGCTTTGATCCCCAGCATCTCTCATTCTTTAATGCCAACACGCCCGAGGAACTGGCACGCGCCGCGCAACTGGTCGCAACTGGTGTGACGCAAAATTAAGGCATTCAGTCAAAGGAGTAAACAAAATGAATCTGGGTGTACCCGAACTGTTGATCATTCTCGTGATTGTGCTGGTGGTATTTGGCGCGAGTCGCTTGACCGAAATCATGGGCGCACTGGGCAAAGGCGTGCGCGAATTTCGCAAGGCGACGACCGAGGAAGAAGTCAAGCCCAAAGAGCCGGAAAAGCCGATGTAAACCCGCAATTGCCACATCGACAATGAGCCGCGCAGAGCACATACTCTGTTTGTGATGTTCATTGGCAATTCTTCATCGCGATGATTACTGTAGAAGAAGCGCGCGAGTACATTTTGAAACATTTCAAGCCGCTGGAGCCGGAGCACGTTCCTCTGCTCGAGGGGCTTGACCGCGTGCTCGCGCAGGATGTAGTTTCAGACCTCGAGGTTCCGCCGTTCGCGAATTCGGCGATGGATGGATACGCCGTACGCGCGAAGGATATTCTCGCCGCGTCGAACCAGAATCCCATGCGCTTGCGCGTCATTGGCGATCTCGCCGCAGGTTATGTGCCGAGCCAGTCCGTTGAGTCGGGTACGGCGATGCGGATTATGACCGGCGCGGTCGTGCCTGCGGGCGCGGATACGGTCGTTCGCTTTGAAGAAACATCCGAAGCCGTGGCGATGCACGCGACCGGCAGAGAGAGCGACCACGTCGAAATTCTCAACGCGGTCCAGCGCGGCGCGAATGTGCGCGCGGCGGGCGAAGACATCAAGCGCGGGGAGACGGTGCTGCACCAAGGGGATACGTTGCGCCCGCCCGAGATCGGTTTGCTGGCATCCATCGGCTTGAAAGAAGTTTGGATACACCGCCGACCGCGCGTCGCGATCCTGGCGACGGGTGACGAATTGGTCGGAATCGATGAACCTGTGCGCCCCGGTACGATTCGCAACTCGAACGAGTACTCGAACGCCGCGGCAGTGCTGAAAGCCGGCGGCGTTCCAATTATGCTCGGCATCGCCCGCGACAATGTACAAGACTTGACGCGCAAGATTCGCGAGGGCATTGACGCGGGCGCGGATTTTTTTATTACGTCCGCAGGCGTTTCGGTGGGCGACTATGACATCGTCAAAGATGTGCTGAACCGCGAGGGCGAGATGCATTTTTGGCAGGTCAAGATGAAACCCGGCAAGCCGCTCGCGTTTGGGCTGGTCGGGAATGTGCCGATTCTCGGACTGCCCGGTAATCCGGTCAGCGCGATCGTGTCGTTCGAAATTTTCGCGCGTCCGGCGATTCTGACGATGCTCGGCAAAAAGAAACTCGAACGCCCAACAGTGCAAGCGGTGCTGCAAGGACCTGCGCGTAATACCGCAGACCGACGCAACTATCTGCGCGTTCACGTAGAGCGCCGCGACGGTGATTACATCGTGCATACGACCGGCGAACAGGGTTCGGGGATTCTTACCTCAATGGTGCGTGCCAATGGGCTGCTCGCGATCCCTGAAGATGTTCGAGTGTTGAATACCGGCGACCGCGCTCCAGTTTATATGCTCGATTGGCCCGAAGAGTAGGATTGAGAGAAAGCCCACAGCGAACGAACAGGGTCAGATGCGGACTCGATACACTGCCCGCGCACATCCTCCCATATTTTTTGTCGCTTTGTTCGCGCTCTGGCTCTGCGCGTGCGCCGAGGTATCGGGTGAGCAGACCCCTGGGACCTCATCCGCTAACAAGCCCAACGTGGTATTTTTGAAACCCGATGACAAGGCGAATTTTGTCGCGAACGCGCGCGTGTTCGTCGATGCGCGGGCGCGGGATGAGTCTGGAATTTTGCGCCTCGACCTGTTCGATAATGGGGTGGTCGTGCAGACAGAGCCGCTGAACATCGCGTCGTTGGAGTACGAGTTCCAGACGAACTGGACAAGTTCCGCCATCGGACAGCACACCTTGACTGTGGTCGCGTACAACGTGAATGGGATTGCCAGCGATCTGGTCTCGCGCACTATATCGATTTCACCGCCGCCCGCGGACCAATCGCTCCCTCTACTGCCGACCGCGACTCCATTTTATCTGGTCGTGACCGCAACACCTCGACCCAGCGCGACTCCCAGTTTGACTCCGCGCGTAATCATCGTCAGCGCGACGCCGCGTCCCACGCCAACCCTTACGCCAAGCCCGTTTGTAATTATTGTGACTGCCACGCCACCTCCAACCAAAGCACCCACGACAGCCGCGTCGCGCACTCTCACACCGACGCATTAGATTCGTTTGGATCTGATGAAGGGCTTGCAAGGATCCTTTGCAAGTCGGATAAAAGTGGCGTTTACGATGTTAAAACACTCTCGTGGTTTAACACACTGTGGGTCACGCCGCGGCGGGTTGCGGGGATTTGCCCATCTCGCCGCGTCCATCAGCGCGCTGTCGGCGTTGTGCGCGTGCGCGGCTTCACCTTTCGACAGCCCGCCGACGGTCGCCATCCTATCGCCTGCGACCAATACGACCATCAGCCGCGAGGAGTCGGTCTCGCTCCAATTTATGGCGCGCGACGCCAGTGGTATCGCGCGCGTCGAATTGAGTGTTGACGGCGAAACTTTGACGCTGCAAAATCCAACCTCGTCGAGCGCATCCTTCGCGGGAGTCTTTACCTGGACCGCGCGCACTGAGGGAAGTCACACGCTGATGCTGCGCGCCATCAACGCGCGTGGGCTCGCCAGTGCCCCCTCTACTTTGACCGTCAATGTGACCGCGACGGTTGCGGGCGCATCGCTCACCGCAGCGGCGACCGCGAGTCCGTCCGCCCTCACACCCTCCGCTTCTGCTGCGCCCGCAACCCTCACCGCGCCGCCGAATCATCCGACCGCGCTTGTTTCGACTTTGCCCGCCGCGACAACGGCGCGCCCAGACAACAAGGCGCCCGTAATTACCGCGCTGAATCGCGCCTCACCGAATGTTGCCGCGCGTAAAGTGTTGGAGCTCAACGCAGTCGCGAGCGATCCCGACGGTGAGCCACTTACTTTTTTATGGAAAATTGAATCGGGTCCGAATGTCGAGCGCGCGGGGATCACGTCCGAAGGCGCGCGCGCGCGCTTTATTGCGCCCGATCGTCCGTCAGGCTTGGGCGCGTACGTCTTGCGCGTGACCGTCGCCGATTCTCACGGCGCGGCAGCCACCGCGACAACGACTGTGAATGTGAGGGCGCCGTCAGGGTTGACGGTCGCAGGCGCAGATTTCATCGACGTGTGGTCGGCGGACCGTGTGGTACAGGATGCAATCGGCTATGCGCAAGCGCCCGAGCTGGCACGTCCGATGGACGTGACGAATCCACCGGCGGCGGAGGAAGCCTTTCGCAACGGCTATATGTTTTGGCTGCGCGCAGATTATGATGGCACGTCGCGAATCTATGCTCTGCTCAACGACCACACCTGGCGCGCGTTCACCGATACGTGGAAAGGGGGAGCTGATGCCGACTATGAATGCACCACGCCGCCCAATCCACCGCGCCGCGGCTTTGGAAAAGTTTGGTGCGCGCAGCCGGGGCTGAAAGAAAAACTTGGAGCCGCTGAAACCGAAGTGGGCGAGCCGCAGGTCGAGCAGGTATTTGAGAACGCGATTTTGCTGCGCTCTCAGGATTACGGCACGACGTATATTTTGTTCAACGACGGAACGTGGCGGTGATGTGCGATAAGAGGAGAGAGACCAATGGCGCTGCGCGATCTTTACTCGGATCTGTGGAGTGAACTGGATACGTTGTTGATCCAGTATCCGGAGCTAAGCGAGATATGGCTCGACCGCGCGACCGTTGCCGCCACACGCGCGAAATATTCGGATAAGCAAGAACTGCGCGATTTCTACAAGCGGCGCGCGTTCGTCGCGCTGGTGATGGAGCGACTCTTTCGGATTTATCAATTCGGCGACGAAGCGGGTGAATCCGAAGGCGGTGATTTGATCGACAGCATTACTATCGATAATCCCGAATTTTTGAAAATGTGGTACGAGGGCGGTCTCAGAGACGAATACTCTGACTATCCCGAATTCGTCCAATACGCGGAAAAAAATTTCTTTGACAATGAGGGAGCGAAAGAGTAGGGGCGGGGCGCAGACCACGCCCCACAGTGCTGGATTATTATCAGGGCTCCGGAATTGCAGGTGGCCGCCGCGCAAACATTATA
>JBBSHK010000263.1:0-5097 GCA_038253185.1 Anaerolineae bacterium
CAAAGATCAACGCCTTCACGGCGTGTGTTCTCCAGACTGGTAAAGCGCATAAATTCCTGTACGACTCGCGCGATCCGCTGCGCCGCGAGATTGATCGTGCCCAGTTCCTCAGTATTCGGACTTCCGCCGCCTTTGGATTGCAGGAGGAGTTGCGTGTGCCAAAGGATCGCGGTGAGCGGATTATTGATCTCATGCGCCAGTCCGGCAGCCAATTCGCCGATTGCTGCGTGCCGCTCGGTGTCAACCAGACGCTCCGAAGTGGGTTTCAGAGATCATCGGTGCAGCGAGTTTACTCTACTCGCGATGACTTCGTCAAGAGTACGTTCGGGTCACGATTTCTCAAGAGGTTGTCCTAAAAGTAGAATTGCATTCAGAGCGCGGTAGCGCGAAGAATCTCTCAAGTGGCAAGATAATGTCGGCGTCCGTTTCAGAGATGCTTCGCGGAGACTATCCCGAGCCTGCCGAAGGATTCAGCAAGACCAGTGCAGACCACTTTTTGAGACAATTTCTAAAAGGAGTTTAGAAAGGCTTTAGCAAGTCACCGACGCGGCGCGCGCCCGACTCCTACCCTGCATAGGGAGAGCGCTGAGACGTGCCAGCTTCATCGAAACAGGTGCAGAAAAAATGCCTGATTTACGCCAATTATTTGACAATTCGCCCGTTTGCTCTAAACTGATTTTGTGTCCACATTGGGTGACAAACTGCGAGCCGCGCGAGAGCAACGGGGCCTGACCACATCCCAAGCTGCCATGGCGACGCGCATCCGCGGCGTGTTCATCGAGGCATTGGAGACCGGCGAATACCGTTATCTACCGCCCGCTCCTTTTACGCGAGGTTTGTTAAAGAATTACGCCTCGTTCCTCGGGTTCGAGCCGGAGCTGATTCTCGACCAGTATGACGTCGAGCGCGGGATCAAACCTCCGTCGCCCTCACCTGCCCCGATGGAGCCGGTCGAAAGGCGAGCCGCTGCCACCCTGCCCGAGCCAATCATTCCACCCGCGCCGATTATTACCCCGGATGTGTCGCGACCCGCGCAACTTTCCGCCGAGCGCGCAAGCTCGCGCGCGCGAGCTGATCTCGCCACGGCAGAACCGTGGGAAGTACCGGAACTTCCTCCCATCCAATTAGAATCCGCAGGCATAGCAGCTAGAGCTGAAGCACCTCCGGTTGGAATTGCAGCGCCGGAAATTTCCACCGAGCGCGTGGCGGCGCGCGATCAGACGAGTTGGACACAGCGCGTCAGCAAAAGCAAAATACCCGAGGTCGTCGCCGGCATCGCCATCGCCGTCGCCTTAATTGGCTTCGTCGCTTTTGTTTACACCCGCTTCATTGCGCCGAGTTCGGATAGGGCAACCCAACCCGTCCTCGCCGAATTGGTATCGACCCTTTCTCCGACGCCGGAGCAGACCATCACACGGTTACCCTCGCCCGTGCCGACGTTTGAAGCCACACTTGCGCCGGTGAGTAATCCGCCTACTGCCACCGTGGTCCCGACTTCCGCCCCCGTTTACCCAACGCTGAATGTTCCACCCGACGCGCAGATGACGGTACAGTTGAGCGCCAACGCGCCGCTCTGGGCTTGGGTGGTCGTGGACAATGTGGAAGTGTTCAAAGGCAATCTTGAGAAGGATTCAAGAACGTGGAACGCGCACGAGCGCCTCTACGTACAGGTAAAAAATATTCCCAATGGTTCACTCATCTTTGAAGGGAAACCCATTTTGCCGCGCGTGTTTGCCGAGCGCCAGGTTCTCGAGCGCACGTGGCAGATGAATTCATTCGGCAAACCGATCGCGGTCGCGCCGGCGCCCTTCCTGCCGACCATTCCGCCAACGGCGACGCCGACGAACACGCGCACGAGCACACCGACGATTACACCGACCTTCACGCTCACCAGTACGCCCACGCTGACACCGACGCTGACGCCAACCCCGACGATTACCCTGACGCCCACGCCGACCGAAACTTTAGCCGAACCGACGCGGGTGCCGCGACCTTGTTTGATTTCGAGAGAAGAATGTTAAGCGGGCGATTTTTTATTCAGACCCTGGGCTGCGCGAAAAATGTCGCGGACTCGGACGGCATTCATTCTGTGCTCGAACGCGCGGGGCTGCAAGCCACTGAGCGCGCGGACGACGCGGATGTAATGATTGTCAACACCTGCGGATTCTTGCAGCACTCGCGCGCCGAGTCGCTGGAGGCGCTGCGCGCGCTCGGCGAAGCGAAACAGGATGGACAATTACTGATCGCTTCCGGCTGCCTCATCTCGCGCTATGGCGAAGTGGTCAAACGTGAGGTGCCCGCGGTCGACGGCGTGATCGACGCGGGTAAATGGCTGGCGATGCCGCGCTTGATTGAATGGCTCGCGCAAGACAAGCGCGATTCAAAAAGCTGGCTGGACGAAGCGTACCTCAATTTGCCCGCGGAGCAGATTGGCGCGCGTTCCGTCACAGAGCTGTTGCCGCGACACGTGGCAGGTCCGAGCGCATTTTTGAAAATCGCGGATGGCTGCGACCGACCCTGCACTTTTTGCATCATCCCCGCGATCAAGGGGATGC
Organism: Anaerolineae bacterium; assembly: GCA_038253185.1. Taxonomy (GTDB): domain Bacteria; phylum Chloroflexota; class Anaerolineae; order UBA4142; family SHND01; genus JBBSHK01. Next base: position 2,556 of record JBBSHK010000263.1, read on the forward strand.
ATCGTTCCAAACCGGTGGATGCAGTGATTGCCGAGGCGCGTGAACTGGTCGCACAGGGCGTACAGGAAATTGTGCTCGTCGCGCAAGATACGACCGCTTACGGTTGGGACTGGGGACAGCGCGACCAACTCGCGCCGTTGATTGAAAAAATTTGTCGCGAAGTGGAAGGTCTGCGCTGGCTGCGTTTGATGTACGCGTACCCGGGTCACGTCACGCCGCGTCTGATCGCGACGATGGCGAGTTGCGAACAGTTCGTCCATTATCTCGATATGCCGCTACAGCACGCGCACCCGCACGTATTGCACCGGATGAAACGCCCGAATGTAGTCGTGACCGCGCGCCTGCTCGACGACCTGCGCCGTGCGATGCCGGACATCGCACTCCGTTCAGGCTTTATCGTCGGCTTTCCGGGCGAGAGCGAAGGAGAATTTCAAGGACTGCTCGATTTTTTGCAAGCGCAGCAATTCGACCGCGTGGGCGTGTTTGAATATTCGCGCGAGGAGGGCACCCACGCGGGCGCGATGGCAAATCAGACCAGCCGCAAGCTCAAAGCGCGTCGCCGCGCCGCTGCAATGGAATTACAGCAGTCCATTTCGCTCGCGAAAAATCGCGTGTGGGTCGGCAAGACGATGGAGGTGCTGGTCGAGGCAGTGGGCGAGCTTGAAACGGACTCGACCGCGCAAAGTAAAAAGGCGCCCGCGGAACGCGTCAGCATCGGTCGCAGTTATCGCGACGCGCCCGAAGTCGATGGCATTGTGATCGTACGTAACGAATTGCCGCCGGGAAAAATCTCACGCGTGAAAATTACGCAGGCGAGCGAGTACGATCTGATCGGCGTCGCAGAAAAGATTTAGCGCAGCATTATTGAATTGCCGCACAAGAAAACAGTTCTGTGCCAAGCCAACTCCGCTTGGCACAGAACTGTTTTCTTGTTTTTTATTTCCGGCTATTTCAAAAATCGAAATGAGCTGAGCACGACTTTGTATGCGGCGCGCACCTGATCGAGGTATGGCTTTAACGATGGATTGTTTACGTCATAGGGTTCGAGCAGGATGTCGTACAGTGTGCTATTGTGCAGGACAAAGGTTTCGATGTCACCCGAGCGCGAAGGCAAACCGGTCACCTGCTCTGCCGCTTCACCGCCGAGCGTAAGCGAGGTGCGCTGTACGCCGCCGCGAACATTTTCCGGCAAAGCCGCGACTTGTTTGTCGAGCACATCCTTTACTGATTTTTCGTTCGCAGGTCCCATTTCGACCAGCATCGCAAAGATGATTGGCTCTGGTCCTTCGCCGACTATAGGTCCGCGCAACGTGACACCGGCAGGAGCGTCCGACGCGCGCGGCAGGTTCTCCCATTCGGGTGGGTACATAAACGCGATGCCGAGATTTTGATCAACATAGGAAAGAGCTTGCGGTGGATTCTTCGGTTGCGGTGGCGCAGGCGCTTGCGTGGGAGCGAGAGTCGCGAGCACACGCGTCGGTTGTAGCTGCGTTGGCGACGCTTGCGTCGGCGCGGGCAAGGAAGTTGCGGGCGCGGGCAACGGCGTCGGCTCTATCGTCGGAACTTGCGTGGGCAAAATCTGAAACGTTGCGGTTGGCTGAACGGCGTTCGGGGTCGCGGGCGCGCAACTGGTTACGATCACTGCCGCGAGCACCAGTATTGCTTTCATTCTTGAAAAACTATTATCAAACATTCTGCTGCCTCCTGATTACACACCGATAAAACGATTTCGACCGCGCATAGGTTCCGGAGGCGATTTACCATTTTCACACGCTCTAATGCGTCGCGAAGAGAGCTCTCAGTCATTAGGTGTAAGGAATCGCCCGCCATTAACCTGCTCCCCAAAACTTCTTGCACAAGTCTGTTAATGATGCACTACAACGCATTTCAAAAATCCTTGAACGCGCGCTTGGTTGAGTCATTTCAGGGTACACCGAGCGAATCAGTGCCTGCACATTCCATTTTTGAAATGTGTTCTAGTCATTGCCGCGCACGGCGCGATATGTTAAAATAATTCTCGTCCTGAGAACGCTTATGCCGACCCTTGTCTGGATGCTGCTGATATTTGCCGCCGCGGCGCTCGTTCTATTCTTGTTTTGGTGGCGCGGGAATTCGGTGTCGCACCTTGTGCACACGCCCCTGCCTCCTTACGAAATTCCCGATGTGATTCTCGTCGGTGGAGTGCTCGTCGAGAATCGGGGACACGCGGCAGCGCCTAATGTCAAGGTCGCCATCCATTACAACCACGGCGATACGCAAAAGATCCATCATATGCACGTCGAGAGCGAGCAGCCGTACATTCTGCGCGCAGGCGGCGAACAATTCAACTTTGCAACTATTCGCCTGCGCGAGCTTGGACCCGGGAAAAAGGTTTTTGTATACTGGGCGACAGCGGACGAAATCCAGCCGCAGATAAGCGTTACCACTTATCGCCCGTCCGCGAATTTTCTTTGCAGCGACCGCGGCGCGCCCTGGCTAGAATCGCTGCGCGCTCTGGCGCGACGACTGTATCGCTGAATACTTTTATCCGTATCAATAACGC
>JBBSHK010000264.1:0-5091 GCA_038253185.1 Anaerolineae bacterium
CGGATAGAAGGCGGCACACTTCACGGGATTGATTACATATTGCCGGTCGCGAGCGCGCAAGTCAAGTCCGCGATTTTGCTCGCCGCGCTTTTTGCGAATTCGCCTACAACGATTCGTGAACCAGCGCCGACGCGCGATCACACCGAGCGAATGCTGCGCGCGTTCGGGGTAGAATGCAAAAGGCAGAGCGCAGAAGGCAGCATGATGCTTCTTCCATCTCCCGCAATCCGCAATCCACAATCCGCAATCCGCATTCCCTCCGATTTTTCCTCCGCCGCTTTTTTCATCGTCGCCGCGCTGCTCGTACCCGATTCAGAGATTTGTCTCGAATGCGTGGGCTTGAATCCGACGCGTACCGGCTTGCTCGACGCGCTGACACGTATGGGCGCAAAATTTAGCATTGAGAATGCGCGCGAAGAAAACAATGAGCCGGTCGGCGATATAATCGTTCAGGCGGTTCAAGATCTGAAAGGCGTTGAGATTAGCGGCGCGGAAATACCGCGAATGATTGACGAATTTCCAATACTCGCGGTAGCGGCGACACAGGCGCGCGGCGAAACGCAAGTGCGCGATGCAGCGGAATTACGTGTCAAAGAAAGCGATCGTATGGCGACGGTCGTGGACGAATTGCGAAAAATGGGCGCACGGATCGAACCACACGAACATGGATTCACCATCGAGGGACCGACGCGATTGCGCGGCGCGCGCGTGGATGCGCATAACGATCATCGTCTCGCGATGTCGCTCGCGGTCGCGGGTTTGATTGCCGAAGGCGAGACGACAGTCGAGGGTTGGGAGTGCGTGGCGGACTCGTTTCCGAATTTTTCAGATCTCATGTCCCAAGTCACAGGTCGCAACCCCACCTCTGACCAGTCGTCACGCGATTCTCATCATCGAAAGTCCAATACAGATATGCGTGACGACTGGTCATCCCCTCCCCCTAATAAGGGGAGGTAGGGAGGGGTCTACATGAAACGCATTTATCTGCTCGGCTATCCGCTGGCGCATTCCATTTCACCCGCGATGCACAATGCCGCGCTGCTCGCGCGAGGTCTGCGCGATTGGCTTTATGAAAAATTTCCGCTGCCGTCGGAACAAATGCGCGAGATGATCGAGGCGCTGCGCGCGGAGGACTGCGTCGGCGCGAATGTCACGATCCCGCACAAGCAGACGATCATAAAATATTTGGATGAATTGTCGGACGAGGCGCGCGACATTGGCGCGGTGAATACGATCGTGAAACGCGACGGCAAATTAATTGGTGAGAACACCGATGCGCCGGGTTTTTTGCAATCGCTGGAGGAACACCACATTCGCCCGCGATACGCGCGCGCGTTCATTTTTGGCGCGGGCGGTGCCGCCGCCGCGGTAGCATTCGCGCTGGCGAAAGCAGGGGCGCGGGAAATTATTATTATGAATCGCACCACCGCCCGCGCGGCAGAACTCGCGGACCGTCTGCACGCGCGTTTCCCACAACTGGAGCTCGCGGTGAATTGGTGGGAGCCGCTGCGCGACGCGAATTTTATTATCAACGCGAGCGCGCTGGGAATGTCGCCGAAGGTCGAGGTCTCGCCACTGCCGCGCGAGCAAACATTACCGCGCGGCGCGATTGTTTTCGATCTCGTTTACAATCCGGCGCAAACGAAATTGCTGCAAGACGCGGCGCGTGCCGGCGCGCGCGGCATCGGCGGCTTGGGCATGTTGGTCTTTCAAGGCGCGCACTCGTTTCGGATGTGGACGGGACGCGACGCGCCCTTGCTCGTGATGCGCGCGGCGGCGGAACGCGCGTTAAAGGCACAGATGCAGAGGATATAGGTTAGGAATCCCAGACGATGTTGCGTTTCCTCACCGCTGGTGAATCACATGGTCCTGAACTAATCGGCATAGTCGAAGGCCTGCCCGCCGGTCTGCCGATTTCGATTGACGCGATCAATCGTGATTTGCAACGGCGGCAGCTCGGCTATGGCGCGGGCGCGCGCATGAAGATCGAACACGACCGCGTGGAAATCACCGGCGGACTCGTCGGCGGCAAAACGATTGGCGCGCCGGTGGCGCTGCGGATAGAAAATCTCGATTACAAAAATTGGAATGCTGCGCAGAAACCGGCTCCGCCACCGCAAACAATTCCGCGTCCGGGGCACGCAGACCTCGCGGGCGCGACGAAATATAATCTGGACGATTTGCGACTGGTCGGAGAACGCGCGAGCGCGCGAGAGACTGCGATGCGCGTGGCAGCCGGCGCGCTGGCGCGACAATTGTTGGAACAATTCGGCATTGTTGTCGGAAGTTATGTGACCGAGATTGGCGGCGAGATGGCGGAGCTGCCCGAACTGCCGTACGCGGAACGATTCGCCCGCGCAGAAGCATCGGACGTGCGCGTGTACGACGACGCGAGCGCGGAACGAATTCGCGCGCGGATTCGCGAGGTGATGCTGGCGAAAGATACCGCGGGCGGCGTGATCGAAATCGTCGCGCTGAATCTGCCGGTCGGTCTCGGCTCGCATGTGCATTGGGATCGCAAGCTCGACGGGCGACTCGCGCAGGCGGTGATGAGCATTCATTCGGTGAAAGGTGTGGAAATTGGTCCGGCGTTTGAGAACGCGCGGCGGCTGGGAACGCAGGTGCAGGATGAGATTTACGCAACCCCCCCCTCTAATCCCACCCTTCGAAAGGGGGGGAGGTTTGGGCTTCGCCACACGAATCGCGCGGGCGGACTGGAAGGCGGCATCACGAATGGTGAGCCGCTGGTGATGCGCGCCGCGCTGAAACCGATCTCGACAACGCTAACGCCACTGCATTCGATTGATCTCGCGACCGGCGCCGATGCGCTCGCGCAATATCAACGCTCGGACTTTGTTCACATCCCGCGCGCGTGCGTGATCGGCGAAGCAATGATGGCGTGGGTGCTCGCCGACGCGCTCGTGGAAAAAATTGGCGGCGATAGTTTGCGCGAGATGCGCGCGCATTTTGAAAGTTGGAACCCCCTCTCTACTCTCCCCCTTTCTAAGGGGGAGAAGGAGGGGGTATGAATCTCGTCCTCACCGGTTTTATGGGCGCCGGCAAAACGACCGTCGGTCGTCGTTTGGCGGAAATGCTGAACCGCGAATTTTTTGATACCGACGAGTGGATCGTGGCGCATGAGGGCAAGCCCATCGCGGAAATATTTCGCGATGACGGCGAAGATTATTTCCGAATGGTCGAGCGCGCGGCGTGCGCCGCCGCTTTGGAAAAAGAGAACGCGGTGATTGCGACCGGAGGCAAGGCGCTGGTCGATTGGCTCAATCGCGAATTGTTCAATGAGGACGTAATTGTATGTCTGAACGCCAGCGTGGATGAAATCCTTGCGCGCTTGGAAGGCACTGAAGATCGTCCGCTGCTGCTCGGCGCTCGCCGCGAGGTGATCGAACGATTGGTGTCAGAGCGGCGCGCGGCATACGCGGATATTCCTGTTCAGATTGATACGACTAAAAAAACAATCGAGCAGGTGATGCAGGAAATTATTACGGCGTTTGAAAGAGTACAGACGTTTTCGCCGGTGTATGTGAAAACGCCAACCGGTTCGTACCCGACGTATCTCGGAGGCGGCTTGCTCGATCGCGTGGGTGCAATCTTACCGCGCGAAAATTTCGCGGCGCGCGGAGTGGCCGTGACGAACCCGACGGTTGGGAATCTGTACGCCGCGCGTGTGGTCGCATCACTGCGCGCGTGCGGCTTTGATCCGATCATCATCGAAATCCCCGACGGTGAAAATTTCAAGACGCTTGATACGCTTCAGCAGCTCTACAATGAATTCGTCAGCGCGCGCCTGGAACGGCGTTCACTCGTGCTCGCGCTGGGTGGCGGCGTGGTGGGCGATGTCGCGGGTTTCGCGGCGGCGACCTTTTTGCGCGGCGTGCCCTTCGTCCAAATCCCGACAACGCTTCTGGCGATGGTGGATGCGAGCATTGGCGGAAAGGTGGGCGTCGATCATCCGAGCGGAAAAAATCTGATTGGCGCGTTCAAATTTCCCGAAGCGGTGATCGCGGATGCGGATGCGCTGGACACATTGCCTGCTGAAGAATTGCGCGCGGGGATGGCGGAAGTGATCAAGCACGCGATTATTGGAGACGAAGAATTGTTCGAGCAACTTGCAGGTGTCGCGCGTAGGGGCGACCGGCCGGTCGCCCCTACCGAATTCATCGCGCGGGCGATGCGCGTGAAAATCAATCTGGTCGAGCGCGATCCGTTTGAACAGAATGTTCGCGCACATTTAAATTTGGGTCACACCTTTGGTCACGCGCTGGAAAAATTATCGCATTATAAAATGCGCCACGGCTATGCGATCGCGATAGGAATCGCGATTGCCGCGCGGCTCGCGACGCGGATCGGTTCTTGCGAGACATCCACGCGCGACTCGATCATCGAGCTGCTCGAAAAACATTTTCTGCCGACGCGTGCGCCGCGCGAATTCACTACTGATGAAATCATCGAGGCGATGGGCGCGGACAAGAAAATTCGCGACGGAAAGTTGCGACTGATTCTGCCGCGCGCGATTGGAGAAGTGGGCATCGCGGAGAATGTCCCGTACGAGGAAATTGTCGCGGCTTTGAATGATTCGCGTTAATAAGATTGCTCACGAAACCCACGAAGGTTCACGAATAAGAATCAGAAATCAGAAATATGAAGGTCCTCATCTTGCACGGTCCCAATCTGAATCTGCTCGGCACGCGCGAGCCGGAAGTGTACGGACGCGAATCGCTCGACGATATTAACGCGATGTTACAATCAATCGCCGCGCGCGAAGGTGTTGAATTGCGCGTGGTGCAATCGAATCACGAGGGCGAGTTGATTGATGCCTTGCACGCGGCGCGTACGTGGGCGGACGGTGTGCTGATCAATCCGGGCGCGTTCGCGCATTATTCGTACGCGCTGCGCGACGCGATTGCCGCGATTGAGAAACCGTGCATCGAGGCGCATATGTCGAATGTGCACAAGCGCGAGGAGTTTCGCCATCGCTCGGTGCTCGCAGCAGTGTGCGTGGGTCAGGTGATCGGTCTGGGCTGGCGCAGTTATTCGCTTGGGCTGACGGGATTGATTCAGATTTTGAAAAAA
>JBBSHK010000265.1:0-5088 GCA_038253185.1 Anaerolineae bacterium
CCTCGTTCAGATCAGCCCAGCGTGGTGGCCACGCTTACCTTTCATTGATTTTCGCATCGCCCTCTTTGTGACGCCCGAACTGCAAGCGAAAAGCCCGTGACCAACTCACGCGATATGAAGAGGTACAAGTCAGAGGGCGACGCCGAATAATGTCGCGTCCGTTTCATTTTGTCAGGTGCTGCGAGTGACTTTACTTGCGCTCGATGTTGGCACGCGACGATTCGGCATCGCGGTCGGCGATACGGAAGTGCGGCTCGCGACCCCCGTCAGGGTCATTGAACGCGCGACGATTGAGCAAGACGCGGCGCGAATCCTTAAGGTGGCGCAGAACTATGACGCCAAGGCTCTCGTCGTCGGACTCCCGCACGAGCTGGACGGCTCGATTGGTGCGCAGGCGGAAATTGTTCTGGCGTACGTGGAACGACTCGCGCGGTCGCTGCCATTGCCCATCCAATTTTTTGACGAACGGCATTCGACTGCCAGCGCCTTGGCTCGACGACGCGCGGCGGGCATCAGCGACAAGCGCGGACGCGCGACGATCGACGCGGCGGCGGCGGCTGTGATCTTGCAGGATTTTTTGGACGCGCAAGCAGAGCAAGCGCAATAAATTTAATTCACAGGAGTTCGGATTGAGCAGTTTTTTTAGCGCGCTAGTGAAATTAGTTTTGGTTCTCGCGACAATCGCCCTAGTCGCGGCCGGTGTTTACATCGGTTACAATTTGGTCTTTCCCTCGTCGGGGAGCGGAACGCTGACGCTGCCTAAGATCAATCTGACCTCGTGCGGGGCAAAGGGTTCGGGTTCTGATCCTGCCGACATTGCTTACAGCTATCAATTGGGACAACATCAGGACGAAGTGAACCGACCCGCAGGGACTGATAACAAAGAAGTCACCTTCACCGTAACCGAAGGCGAACCGCCGAGTGCTATCGCTGTCAAGCTCAAGAACCAAGGGTTTGTGCGAGATAGTGATTTGTTCGTGACCTTGCTCAAGTGTCGTCACGCCAGCGAAAAAATTCAGGCGGGTGATCACGTGCTGCGTCACAATATGACGATGGACGAAGTGGCGCTGGCGCTGCAACGAGGCACGCTGCGCGGAGTCACTGTGACGGTCACTCCCGGATTGCGCGCCGAGCAGATTGCCGAATATCTCAAAGGTTTGAATCTGGCGCAGTTCGACGCGAACGAGTTTGTCAAACTGGTCAAGCAGGGTGGATTCGATCACGCCTTCTTGCAAGACCGACCGAAAAATGCCGAGCAGAGCGTCGAGGGTTTTCTTTTTCCTGAAACCTACAACGTACTACAAGGAATTACTGCCGAGCAATTGATCAATCGCTTTCTCTCTGAATATGATCAGCGCGTCACGCCTGATATGCGCCAAAAAGCGGCAGACCAAAAAATGACGCTGTACGAAGCAATGACCCTCGCCTCCATTGTCGAACGCGAAGCGGTGTTGAAAGAAGAGGCTCCGATCATCGCGAGTGTTTATTTGAATCGCCTCAAGGCGAATACCTCTCTCGACGCCGACCCAACGGTGCAATACGCGCTGGGCTACCAAGCCGCGACCAAGCAATGGTGGCCCGTCATTCCACTGGACCAATATAGAAAAGTCAATTCGCCTTACAATACGTACATCAACACCGGACTGCCGCCGGGTCCGATCTGTGAACCGGGGCTGACCGCGATTCGGGCGGCGCTCGAACCGGCAAAGACTGACTATTTATATTTTCTGGCAAAGGGCGATGGCGCGCACGTATTTGCGAAAACGCTGCAAGAGCAAAACGCGAACCTCGCCAAGTACGGTTACCAACCACCAAAACCAAAACCGTAGAATGAACCATGGACAATGCACGATGAATAACAAAATCTGTTCGGATGGTTCACTGTCCATTGATCATAGTTCATTGTCACGGAGGTTCCTGTGCGCGTCTTGATGCTGTCGTGGGAGTATCCGCCGCACATCGTGGGTGGACTCGGCTCGCACGTTGCCGACCTCGTGCCCGCGTTGGTGCGTCAGGGCGTCGAGCTAACGGTCTTGACGCCGCGCTGGAAGGGCGGAGACCCGGAGCAAGTCCTCGACGGTCACGCGAAAGTCTATCGCATTGAAACGCCGGTCGCATCGATGGCGAATTTTTATGCGGACGCACAGCAGACGAATTTGAATCTGGAGCAAGTGGGTCACGCGCTCTGGTCACGCGACGGAATAGGGAAGGGGAGCGGCGACTTTGATCTGATCCAAGCGCACGATTGGTTAGTCGCGTTCGCCGCAGCATCACTCAAGCGGTTACACAAGACACCGCTGGTCGCCACGATTCACGCCACCGAGCGCGGACGGGGCAGGGGACAGCTCGGCGGAGATATGTCGAATGCCATCAACGGCACGGAATGGTGGCTGGCGTACGAGGCGTGGCGCGTGATTACGACCAGCCAGTTTATGGCTGACGAAGTGAAAAATTATTTCCAGGTGCCGCTGGACAAAATTGACGTCGTGCCGAACGGGGTTGACACCGCGCGCTTTGACGCGCTCGAGGGCGAGGACTTGAGCGGATTCCGCTCGCGCTTTGCCTTGCCCCACGAGCGCATCGTTTTTTTCGTCGGACGGATGCAGCACGAGAAAGGCGCGAACCTGATCGTGGAAGCCGCCCCGTACGTCTTGTCCGCGATGCCCGAAGCCAAATTCGTACTCGCCGGCACGGGCGCATTGGTCGACGCGCTGCGACGGCGCGCAAATGATCTGGGCGTCGCGCACAAGGTGCTTGTGACCGGATTCGTGAGCGACGAGGACCGCGACCGGCTGTTCAAGGTCGCAGATGCCGCCGTCTTTCCATCGCTGTACGAGCCGTTCGGCATCGTCGCGCTCGAAGCGATGGCTGCCAAATGTCCGGTCATCGTCAGCGAAGTGGGCGGCTTGAAAGAGGTGGTCGAGCACGCCGAGACGGGCATTACGGTGCACTCTGATAATGTCGACTCGCTCACCTGGGGCATTGTGCATACGCTCTCGCGACCGGACTGGGCAGCCGCACGCGCGACGAAAGCATACCGCGTCGTCCGCGAAGAATTCAATTGGGACCGCATCGCCCAGCGCACGGTCGAGATTTACGAACGCGTAGTTCGCGAGCGCGCGGCGTCGGCGTGGGTGTGACCGGACGATTGGCTCGTGCCGCCTTGGCAATCACCTCGCGCGTTTTCCCCTCCGCACCGTCTCACCTCTTTTTGTGCTATACTTTTTCGGAATGAGTTCGCGTCGACAGTTCACGTTGATCTTGCTGCTCTCGCTTGTTCTCGGAACTACGGTCGGCACCCTTGTGCTCTTTCCGCGAACGTTCGCCACCCCCAAGCCAACGCTGTTCGATGGCACGCGCGCGTATGCCGACGTGCTCGCGCAGATGAAATTTGGTGAACGTCCGACCGGCTCGCCGGCGTTACGCTCGACCGGAGATTACATCCTCGAGCAGTTGACGGCGAGTCATTGGAAGACGGTGACGCAGGAATTCGAATATCAGCATGTGAACGTACGAAATATCCTGGCACGCCAGGGTGAGGGACCGAGTGTGATCATTGGCGCGCATTACGACGCGCGGGCGCGAGCAGACCAGGATCGCGAACACCCGGAGCGGGTGGTGCCTGCGGCGAACGATGGCGCGAGCGGCGTCGCGGTGATGCTCGAACTCGCGCGGGTGCTCGATTTCTCCAAGACCAAACGCGAGGTCACGCTCGCCTTCTTTGATGCCGAAGATAATGGTGAGTTGGATGTGTGCGCCGCGCCGCTGATGGAAAAAGCTTCGACCGCTTCTTGCGATCACACGCCGTGGCAATGGTCGGTCGGCGCGAATTTTGTCGCCGAACATCTCGACGCCAAACCCAACGCGGTGATCGTTCTCGATATGATCGGGGACCGCGACCAAAATATTTTCTATGAACAAAATTCCGATGCCGAATTGAAGCAGCAGCTGTGGGGCATTGCCGCGCGGCTCGGCTACTCGCAGCAGTTCATTCCCCAAAATCGTTTTTCGATGACCGATGATCACACGCCTTTTATGCAACGCGGCATCCGCTCAGTGGACATTATCGATTTTGATTATCCGTACTGGCATACGATTCAGGATACTGCGGACAAGGTCGCGCCGGAAAGTTTAGCGCGCGTGGGTCGCGTGGTGCAGACATGGCTTGAAGGAGAATGAGCAGGCGCTATGAACAACGAATAATGAACGATGACGAACGCACTCGACTCACGACCAACAACGAATAACTAACAACCAATGACTAGAAAAGATCATACTTTCCCAACACAGCCGCCGACGGAACGCGCGTATCTCGTCGGAGTTGAATTAAAGAACCAGCCCGGCACTTTCGCGGTCGAGGACTCTATGAAAGAGTTGGCGCGACTCGCGGACACCGATGGACTGCAAGTCGTGGGGCAAACCATCCAGCACGTCGAGCGCCTGAACGCCGCGACGATGATCGGCAAAGGCAAACTGCGCGAAATTATCGACTCACGTGCCGAGTTGAATTTCGACGCGGTGATTTTCAACGACGAGCTTGCGCCGAATCAACAGCGCGAGATAGAACAGGCGTTCGAATCCGATATTAAAGTTTTGGATCGCACCGCGCTGATTCTCGACATTTTCGCGCAGCACGCGCGCACGCGTGAAGGCGGACTGCAGGTGGAACTCGCACAGTACGAATATCGTTTGCCGCGGCTCACGCGGATGTGGACACACCTCGCGCGGCAGACCGGCGGCGCGGCGGGACGCGGCGGGAACGGCGGGGTAGGACTGCGCGGACCCGGCGAGCGCCAACTGGAATTGGACCGCCGCGAAATTCGCGCGCGCATCGCGCACCTCAAACGCGAGCTGGAACAGGTGCGGCGGCAGCGCGGCGAATATCGGCGCAAGCGCAAGCGCGAAGGCATCGCGGTGGTCTCGATCATTGGCTATACCAACGCCGGAAAATCCACCTTGCTCAACGCACTCACGGGCGCAGAGGTGCTCGCCGCGAATATGCTTTTTGCGACGCTCGACCCGACCACGCGCCGCGTGCGTTTGCCGAATGGCGAAGAGGTGCTCTTTACCGACACGGTCGGTTTCATC
>JBBSHK010000266.1:0-5048 GCA_038253185.1 Anaerolineae bacterium
ATTGCGACGATACCTTGCGGGTGCGCGCGTACGATCTCGTCAATCGCCGCAACCATTCGTGTCTGAATTTGGTCAATACTTTCCCCGCCCGGTAATTTTACGCCGACGGGCTGCGTTTGAATTGCTTTCCAGGTTTCGGTTCCTTGCAAATCTTTGATCAGCTTGCCGGTCCACTCGCCCGTCTGCCCCTCGCCCAACTCTGCGCGGGTTTGCACCGGCAGCTTGACACAATTCGCCAGCGCGTTCGCCGTGTCAACCGCGCGTTCGAGCGGACTGGAATAAATTGCCTCGATCGGCAGATGCGCGAGTCGCCGCGCCATCGCGTCCGCCTCGCGCTGTCCCTGCGCGTTAATGTGCAGCCCGGGCGTCCAACCGGCGAGACGTCCTTCTTTCAAAAAATCATTCGAGGCATGTCGGATGAGTAAGAGTAGAGTCATCAGTTGTTAGTTGTTTGTCGATAGTCGATAGTCATTAGTTGTTAGTTGTTAGCATTGTCCATTGCACATTGTGCATTGTCCATTTCGCAATCCACAATCCGCAATCCGCAATCATCAGCTCCACGCGCTCGCATCGTCCAAGATTTTCTTTTCTTCGTGCGAGAGACGCTTGCCTACCGCCGCCAGCGAGTCCTTGAGTTGCTCGACATTATTCGCGCCGACGATGGGACTGGTGACGACTGGATTGGTGAGCATCCAGGCGAGCGCGGTCGTCGTCATGCTGTCGCCGCGTTGTCGCGCAATCTGTTCCAACTGGTCGAGCAAAGCCAGCGCGCGCTCATCCTTCATCCACGCCTGAATGCGGTCGTTGGTCGCGCCGCGCGCTTTTTGTGGAATCGGTTGACCGCGCTTGTACTTGCCGGTCAAGAATCCGCCTTGTAACGGGCTGTATGGGATCACGCCGATGCCTTCGGCTTGACACAAGGGCATCAGCTCGCGCTCGAACTCTGCGCGCCAGATCAGATTGTAATGCGGCTGAATCGAGTCATAGCGCGCCAGATTATTTTTTTCGCTGATGCCGAGACTGCGCGCCACCTGCCACGCGGCATAATTTGAACAGCCGACGTAACGCACTTTGCCCTGATGCATGAGATCATCAAACGCGCGCAAAGTTTCTTCCAGCGGCGCTTCATTGTCGGGCGAATGCGATTGATACAAATCGATGTAATCGGTCTGCAGGCGACGCAGACTCGCCTCGACTGCATTCATAATGTGCCCGCGCGACAAGCCCTGATTATTCGGGTCGTCGCCCATTTGTCCGCGCACTTTGGTCGCGATCACCAATTGCTCGCGCGGTTTTTTCTTTAACCAATTACCGATAATGCTTTCCGCGACGCCGCCCGGGTTGCCCGGCGCCCAACGCGAGTACACATTGGCGGTATCGATGAAATTTATTCCGGCATCAAACGCGGCATCGAGCACCTGATACGATTCTGCCTCCGTGCTCGTCCATTTGAAAGTCATCGTACCGAGACACAACTCGGAAACTTTCAGACCCGTTTGTCCCAATCTGCGATAATGCATAGCCCTTCACCTATTGTACTTGAAAGTCGAGCGTACGTTCCGCCTTACCGTTGAGCGTAATGTCCACCTTGTATTTGCCCGGGGTCCAATCACTCTGATTAGTCAAGGTAAAGTGCGCAAGGCTTTCGTTGCCTTTGAGCGAAATTTCATTACCCTGTAGTTTCTGATTCTTGATATCTCCGGCATTGACCTGATACCACGTCGCCCCAACCGTCGTGCCCACCGGCGCGCTCCCAACTTCCACGATCAGATTGAACGTGTGATTGCCCGGACTATAGTTCTTTGTCTCGTCCACCGCCTTGCCGTCCACAAATGACTTGGCGAGTTTGGCACTCTTCACCGTTGGCGTACCCAATTCGCCGCAGGCGCTCAGTGCGACCGCCGCCAACAAAAGGGCAACCAGCCCAACCCATTTCATCATATTTGAATTTCCTCCGCGGTGAGTTGAGTTTCCAAGAGCGCGGCGAACTCGCTCAAGATCATTGCCGTCGCGCCCCACACTTTGTGTCCCTGGATGTGAAAAAAGGGAACGCGCACGATGTCGCCGCGCAGCTCCCATCGTTCCTCTTGAATCAACGACTTGTCGAGAATACTAGCCAGCGGCGTCTCGATGACCTGAATCACCTCTTTAGGCTCGATCTGAAAAACCGGCTGCTGCTCCGATAGAAGCCAATGACCGACAAACGCCGTCACCCAGAAATCGCTGACAGGAATGTAGAGCGGCGTGAGTGGCTCGCCCAAAATTTCAATCTGGTCTGCATCAAGTCCCAATTCCTCGCTCGTCTCGCGCAGCGCGGTCTCTTGCAAAAATTCTGCGCCTTCTCGCGCGCCGCCAGGTAAAGAAATCTGACCCTTGTGCCTCGCGACTGTTTCCGTACGCCGGGTGAGAATGAAAAACAATTCGCGATTTTTGGAGTAGAGCAGAATCAGCACGCCCGCTTCTTTGAGCGGGTGTTCCGGCGGTGGCGGTGGAATATCGCCGGGGCGCGGTCGAGGCAACAAGCGCGCTTCTGCCGCGCGACCCGGTCGCGGTTGCCCCAGCGCGCGACGCACATCGTCAATGCTGAGTGGGTACACCGACATAGTTTGGACATTGTATTGAAAAGCCGCGACTCGGTCAAGGCAAATAATTTAACGAGGGCAGATGTTGAACGATGACACCAAGGTCGCGCGTCCCCCCAAATCACTGGAGCACCAAGCATATAATTTTCAGCGTGGTCCGGTGGCTTGGTGCTGGAATCACCCGACCACTCGCGCAATCGCGACAGCCGTATCTATGTTCGCGCGGCTGGCATCACGCGTGAGGTGAATCAAAAATTCGACATTGCCCTCCGCGCCCTCGATCGAGGAGCGGACGATGCCGAGCACGCGCAAGCCCAACGTTTCTGAGGTGCGCGCGACCTTTTCCAAAACCGCGCGATGCGTCTCGGTCTCGCGCACGATCCCACCGCGCCCCACCTGTTGACGCTGCGCCTCGAACTGTGGTTTCACCAGCGCGACAATTTCCCCGTCAGGTTGTAATAGTCTCTGCGCTACGCGAAGAATCAGTTCGAGCGAGATGAAAGAGACATCGATGGTGATCAGGTCAATTGGCTCTGGCAGGGTTTCCAGATAACGCGCGTTCACACGGTCCATTACGATTACGCGCGCATCCTGCCGCAATTTCCACGCGAGCTGACCATAGCCGACATCGATGGCATACACCCGCGCCGCGCCGCGCTGCACCAAGACATCGGTAAAGCCACCGGTCGACGCGCCAATGTCCGCGCACACCTTGCCGCGCGAGTCAACCCGAAATTCGTCCAGTGCACCCGCGAGCTTGTAACCGCCGCGACTGGCGTACGGCAGCGCCGCGCGTAGTGAAATTTCCGCGCCCTCGTCCACGCGCGCGCCCGCGTGATCCATCGTCAGCCCATTGACGGTCACATCCCGCGCGAGAATAAACGCCCGCGCCCGTTCGACCGTTTCCGCCAGCCCGCGCTCCACCAGCAAAATATCCAGACGCTTCTTCATCGCTGAGTTGAAGGTTGAATGTTAAATATTAAAGGTTCGCGATGCGTTCACCTTTCGCCGTCAACCTTTCAACTTTTAACCTTTGACTTTTAACTTTTGACTTGACGTTTGACTTGCGTCTCTAATCGCATATGATACTCGCGCATTCGACACGTTCATGCTCAAACAAATTCTCCTCTCGATGCGTCCGCGACAGTGGACCAAGAACGGCATCCTTTTTTTCCCGTTGCTCTTTACGATTCGCCAATACTGGCGCCCCTTCACGCCGGTGATGTGGCGCTTTATTGCGCTCACGCTCGCGGGCTTTGTCATTTTTTGTTTGCTCTCCGGCATTGTCTATATTGTTAACGATCTGGTCGATGTCGAAAAGGACCGTCAGCACCCGCGCAAACGCTTGCGCCCGATTGCTTCCGGCGCGTTGAGTCGCGGCGCGGCAATGGCTGCGGCGCTCGTCCTGCTGTCAAGCGCCCTCGTCGCCTCGACTCTGCTCGACCTGTACGCGCAATCGTTTCCGTATCCGGGCGGGGAGCCGGCATTCCCCGTCCCGTTCGCTTTCACGTTCGTCGGCGTGAGCTATCTCGTGTTGCAAATCGCGTATTCATTTTACCTGAAGAATATTGTGATCCTCGATGTGTTTGCGATTGCGGCGGGCTTTTTATTGCGCACCGTCGCGGGCGCGGCGGTGATTCAGGTGCCGATCTCGCCGTGGTTGTACGTGATCACGATTTTGTTGTCGCTCTTTTTGGGATTCAGCAAACGGCGACACGAACTGGTGCTGCTCGAAAGCGCCGCCGCGAGTCACCGCGCGATTTTGAAAGAATATACACCGGCGCTGTTGGATGAAATGATTGCGGTGACGACGGCGAGCACGGTCATTGCATATTCCCTCTACACTTTTACGGCGGAGAACCTGCCCAAGAATCACGCGATGATGTTGACGATTCCCTTCGTGCTGTACGGAATTTTCCGCTACCTCTATCTGATTCACATCAGGCAAGAAGGCGGCAGCCCCGAGGAATTATTGCTGCGTGACCGTCCGCTGACGATCGCGGTCGTTTTGTACGGGTTCGCGGTAGTCGCGATTCTTTACGCCTTCGGGCGTCCGACCTAAGCGCAAACCGACGTATCGTCAAGAACACAGCGCGGAGGAAAATTCCTCCGCGCTGTTTGCATTTGGCTCCGGTTCCATGACTGGACGAGAGCCGATGGCTCAAGCACTGCTGCTTCAACTCGCATTGCGCCGCAGAATTTCGTCAAGGTACGCGCCGATCGTGTCGAACCCGTAGAGGCGGTCTTTGAAATATCGATTGAGCAGAGTGGCGACGTCCGCGCTGGACGCGGCAAAGGCTTGGTCGAGCGATTCATCCATTTTGGCGACGCCCGCGAAATCATCGCGCGCTCGCATCAACGCGCGCACGATTTCCAATTCGGTCGCTCCTTCCACCGCGCCGATGACTTGCTCGATCAATCGGTCGTATTGTTTCAACATTGCCGCACGATCGAGCTGCGAATCGG
>JBBSHK010000267.1:0-5032 GCA_038253185.1 Anaerolineae bacterium
CCAATACAACTATCGCAAGACCTACAGTGGGCTCGCCAACAGGACCCACACGATTGTCGTCAAGGTGCTGGGCACGCGCGATGCCCTTTCCTCGGACAACTTTGTGCCGGTAGATGCCTTTATCGTCGGGTCTACCACCACACAAGATTCTGCTTGGCAAGTCCAGTATAATCGCTGGGCTGGGGTCAGCAACAGCAATGCCAGCGGCGGCACCTATCGCCACCTTACTGATCCAACTGCGGATGCCCGCTTCAAGTTCTACGGCAGTCGTATTGATTGGATCACGGCGAAGGGACCGACCTATGGCATGGCGCAGGTGTTCATCGACGGGACGAACCAGGGCACCTTTGATCTTTACGCTCCCACTCAACAATGGAAAGTGGCGATTAGCTTTACCGGCTTGAGTGAGGATCTGCACAAGATTGAAGTAAAGCCCACCGGTACCAAGAATGCGAGTTCGAGCGGCGCGATCGTGGTGCTCGATGCCTTCCAGGGACCGATCCGCGGAGAGCCGCAGGTGCCTTCGGAACAGGAACTCAGTCCGGCTGAGTCGCCCCGTTCCGATTCGGAAGGAATCCGGTTGGCGCCGCTCGACCGGCTGCTCATCTGGCTCAGTGATCTGCTCTTTGGTACTCCGACCCAAGCTGCTCTGAAGTGAGATAAATTCCTGCAACCGTGCAGGTCAAAGAAAAAACCTGCGGGCTAAAAAGCCCGCAGGTTTTTTCTATCTGCTCTAATGAAATGAAATGGCACGGACGGCAACCTCGCCCACTGTGCTACCTTCAGATGTTGAGCAGGCTGCCCGCGTGGTGTTAGATGCCTTCAACTCTTATCCAGGTCCGACCAATCTGCTTCCGTCCAATCGTCAAAACTTTCTTCGCTCTCGAATTCGCGTTTGCCTGAGCCGGTCGGCGTCAGATTGCCTTTGGTCAAAATGGGGCGACCCTTCGCCGCGCCTTCGTCCGGACCGACATACCCTTTTTCCTCCAGCAGGTCGATCAATTTCGCCGCGCGTGAATAGCCGATGCGCAGCTTGCGCTGCAAAAGCGAGACCGAGGCGCGGTCACTCAGCTTTACGATCTGAATTGCCTGTTCGAGTAATTCATCCTCTTCCGCTTTGGGCTTGGCGGTCAGGTCGGACCACAGTCCATTTTGCACGTACTCGCTCGGCGTCTGATTCGGTGTTGCATTGACGATGCTCGAAGGTGACACACGCGCGCGTTGGAGATCATCACGCCCCGACAGCGCGCCCGCAATGTCGCCGCCGGTTTGGGTCGAAGGCATCTCGACGCATTGCTTCCAGTACGTGACCAGCTTGTCCAATTCGCGATCGGAGACAAAGCACCCCTGCAAGCGGAATAATTTGGACGAGTCGCTCGCCATATACAGCATATCGCCGCGTCCCAATAATTTTTCCGCGCCGGGCGACTCGAGCACTACGCGCGAATCAATCTGGCTCGTCACGGCGAACGAAATGCGCGACGGAAAGTTTGCCTTGATCAAACCGGTGACGACATCGACCGAGGGGCGCTGCGTCGCGAGCACGAGGTGAATGCCGGTGGCGCGCGCCATTTGTGCCAGACGCGTAATTGCTTTCTCTACATCGTTGGCTGCAACCATCATTAAATCGGCGAGTTCATCGACCACGAGCACCAGGTACGGCAATTTTGTCGCGTTTGGTTTATCTTTCGTGAGTTGATGATACGATTCAATATTGCGCGCACCCACTTTGGCGAATTCTCTAAAACGTGTGTCCATTTCCTTCACCGCGAACTGCAAGGCTGCAACAGCCTGTTCCATGTCAACGACGACTGGTTGATTCATGTACAAGTGTGGGATGCCATTGAAGGCGGAGAGTTCTACGCGTTTGGGATCCACCATCACAAAATTCAGGTCGTCGGGCGTATTCGTCAGCAAGAGACACGCGATCAACGCATTCACGCAAACGGATTTACCGGAACCGGTCGCGCCCGCGATCAACAGGTGCGGCATCGAGGCGAGATCGGCAATCACTGGCTGACCCGACACATCCTGCCCTAGCGCGAACGCGAGCTGCGATTTGCCGCTGAGTTTCTTGAATTGCTCCGACTCCATCACGCCCCGCAAACTCACGAGCGAGATTTGCGAGTTCGGCACTTCAATACCCACAATCGCTTTACCCGGCACGGGCGCTTCGACACGAATCGGCGCGGCGGCGAGCGCGAGTTCGAGGTCGTGCTGCAGCGAGCTGATGCGACTGACCTTGACTTTGGTACGCCGCGCCGCGCCGTCAGGACCCTTTTGTTCGAGAAAGCCCGGCTCGACGCCGAACTGGGTAATCGTCGGACCTTGATTCACTTCGATCACTTTTGCCGGCACTCCGAAATGCGTGAGCGTATCTTCGATCTGCCGCACCTTGGTGCGAATCTCGTGCGCGGAAATTTCTTGCTCGACCGATTCTTCGAGAATTTCGGGGACGCCCGGCAGCTTCCATTCGCGAGGCACACGCGCGGCTGGCGCTTGCAATTGTCCGCCCACAATGCGCGCGGCAATCGATGGACGTTGCGGGGTTAACGTAGAAGAGGCGGTCGGCTCTGACGATTGCGATCCGCGCGGTGTCGCGTCGCGCGCTGAATACGGTGGGACTTGTACCGCGCGGTCGTTGGTGCGCGGCGGCGCGGTCACCATTTCAATCGGAGTCCGTCCCTGCCCACCGGAGCTGCCGCGATTGCGCGACGACCACGCGCCCGCCGAATTCACAAAAATATTTTCAAGCGCGCGCCATCCCGCGACCGACATCGCCAAAATGCGCGCCAGCGGAATATTGAACAGCAAAATGAGCGCAATGCACAGCAGGATAAAGAGAATCATGAACGCGCCGGGCACACCAATCGCGCCAACGAGGAAATCGCTGATGCCAAAACCAATTAACCCACCGCCCTCGCCGCGCTGCGCGGCATCGAGGGCGCGGTCCCCCGCGTAGGGGATGTGGAACGCGGTGAGCAGGAAGATAAAAACGAGGACGAAACCGAACGGTCGTTCCCAACCAATGTCGGGGCGCAGGTCGAGCGAATCGAGCAGCAGCCACACGCCCAAGCCGCCGAAAAAGAGCGGCGCGAGCACGCGTCCCCAGCCGAAGAGAATGCCAAGCGTTTTCGCCCAGCTTTCGAGGATGGCACCGCCGCTCAGATTGAACGCGCCGAGCGCGGTGAGCAGCGCGATGCCGAGCAGCGTGATCGCGGCGATTTCTTCCTGGCGCGCCGGACTGAGATAAAAAGAAGCGCGCGGCTGGCGGCGCGTCGCGCGGGCTTTGGTCCCACCTCTAGCCGGAGTACGTTTGCCCTGTCTCACAGTTCTCGCCTTCGCCCTGATTGGCTCACGCGATTCTTTTCAAATCGCGCGTGACGCATTGTTGCTTGATTTCTGTTTGCCACGCGCCGCAGATGCCCCGCGCGCGTGGGATTGTTTCTTTCGATTCGATGCCATTGTTCACACTAACGCCGAACAGATTTAAAAAATGCGGACTGTTGTCCGCAAACAAAGTTTTTAGGGGCAAAGATGATTGCCCAAGTACCGCGTTAGAACATCTGTATTATACAACGAAGCAAATGACTGTCAAGGAATTTCTACGCGAATGTGCCGTACAGCGTTAACATTTGCGAATTTCAACTTGTCCGAGCGAAAGGAAATCGCCCACGTCGTTCGCGTTGGCATCAAATAACGAGAGCCGTTCGCCGTTCGTCACATCGTACATCGCAAGTATCAAATCGTACGTGCCCGCGGGCGCGTTGAGATTAATCAGTACGCCTTGATGATCGACAAACGATGGCGCGGGTTCGTGCAATGGGAAATAGGTGTCCGATTGCGTGACCACACGATTCTCCGCGCCGACTAACTGGAGCGTGAATTTAAGATTCTCCGTCATCGGTGCGAGCGCGCGCAGATGTAGTGCGACCGGCAGTATCTCGCCACCACACACCGAGCGTGCGAATAAATCCGCCGAGCCAAGTTCAGCGACTTGCTCGAAGCGCAAGTTCAACGCGCGGTTTTCTACAACTGATTTGCCAGAATCCGCGCGTTGATAAATCACGAGCGGTCGTCCCTCGTAAAATCCGGGTGCGCGAATTTCTTTGACGCGCCGATACGCCGTAGTGAACCAGGCATCGTCGGGCAACCAATCATCAGGTGGAATCGCAATCACATAGTCCGCCGCGGCGCGCCGCACGCCCTGAGCAAACGCGCGTGCGCGCAAATACGGAATGCGCTGCGGGTCGACTAGCCCGACAAAATCAAGCGTGCGCCGCTGATCGTAGTAACCAATCACGCCCACTTCCAGCGCGTCGACCGACGACGCCCGCGCCGTATTCTGCGCGAGCCAATCTGCCGCCTCGCGATACACTTGAACTTTCGGCGAAGGCGTTTGCATTCCCGCCGCCACATTCGCGCGCCATTCAATTGCGATAAGCAGCGCGCCTACGAGTGCAACTATTGCGGCAAACGCGAATCGCGTTTGCGTTCGCGCGACAACCCATTCCGCCACGCGCGCCACGCCGATTCCCGCGAATAGCGCGACGACCGGCAGCAGCGGCGCGACATACCACGCATAAAACGCGACGCCGAGCAGCGAGTACGCCGCGAGATACAACAATGCCCACGGCGCGATCAAGAGCAATCGCGAGCGTTGCTGCATCGCCCACCCAAGCCCGATGAGAGCCAAAAGCCAGAGCAGCCACTGCGCTACGAGCCACTCGCGCAGCCAATTCAAAAATCCAATCGCGAACGAGTCCCACAAGCCGCTCTGCGCCTGCGCGATTTTCGCGGTCAGCGTAAATGGGAACGGCGAACCGAATAACCACCACGCGAATACAAGCCACGGCGCAAGTATCAATAAATAAATCGCAAATGGCTGAAAGCGGGATCGCAAACGCGCGTTGGGCAACGCGCGCCGATTGCGAAAAAGAAAATGCGCGGCGAGAACCGCGGTGAGCACAGCGCCATCATTACGCGTCAGCGTGAGCAGCGCGAGCAGTGCAAACGCGAGCGTCACCTGTTC
>JBBSHK010000268.1:0-5017 GCA_038253185.1 Anaerolineae bacterium
GCCCACAAACAGCTTGGGATACTGTGTTCGACTAATAATGACGAGTGCCATATCGATAGAGGTCATAGTTACGTATGAATCCCGAGGAATCGAGAGAAACGCGCGGACATATAGTCCGAATTTCCCGAGATTCATCCACACCGAATTAAGCTTATCAGGCTTTGCAGTACCGCGTGGCACAACAAAGAAAGCAGTGCCTTGAGATGTAAGCAGCCGCGCTGTTTGGAGTTCCACGAGACTCTCGGTGTTATCCGAAAGCGTAAGAGGTCCCGATGGGCTGTTGAATGCAACAGTCTTTTTTGGCTGACCGAAAGGAGGGCAACTGACAACAACCTCAAATGATTCGTCAGAGTCGGCGAGGAGCAGAAATGGGTCGCCAATCTGCCACTTTATTCTCCTGCCTCGATCCAAAGCAGTGGCAATTTCGCTATCTTCAATCGAATGGACGATGCCTTTTGAAGAGCGAGCGCCCGTTTTAGCTGTCAGGGGTATGAGGAGCGATCCGATGCTCGCAAAGGGATCGAGAATAGACTCAACTTGAGTTTCTTGGAGATAAGAAGCTATGAACTCAATCAGCCAAAGAGGTAGCAGAAAATAACCAGCCCGCGGACCCAATTGGCGAATAACGATCCGAATCTCATCAAGCCCAATTGGAACGTTTGCTTCGACCGCCTTCTTAACGAGTCGTTGCAAATTTAGACCAAAGACACTTGCGCGCAACTGGTCGGCAAGTTTCCAAATGTCTTGCATCGCTGAATCGGGCATCGCAAATTCCTCAATTAGCAGAGCTTGGGGCGGGCTACGCTGTAGCCCGCACATCCATCTTTCCTGTCACCGCCGCCGAAATGAGCGCGGTGCGATACTCGCGCATCCTCTCGATTGCGCCTTGCACTTTCGCGATGAGCGCGTCAATCTTCCCGGTCTCGAAGTCGAGGTATGCGGCGATGGCACGCTGCTCCAAATCGGAAATGCTTGGTAGCCATTGTTCATAAGCAAACTCCCTACTCAACCCCGGTACTGCACTATCTTGCGATTGCATATCTAAATTGAGGAGAGAAAGCGCGTAATAAAGCCAACGCAAATTTGTGTTTGTGCTCGTAGTATCAATGAAAAATGTGGTATCAATCGCGAAGCAAGGTTGGCTTGAAAAGTTCACTTTCCCATATGATCCTTTGCGTCCGATTATAAGCGCGGGAGCAAGCGTGTTCGCAATCTTGTGCGAACCTACGATTCCGTTTGAGCCAAACACTGGTACTTCGCCCTCTTCGCGACTCTCGGCGGCAAGCGAATCACCGTACATAAATCGAGCGATAAACTTAAGCCGCTTCACTTCCCAATGCGCCGAAACCTCGCCCAACCACTCAACGCCCGAATTCTTCATCGGCGCTTTCGGGTTAAGTCCTTTTGTGACCGCGTGGCTGATGAGCGCGGCGCGCTTTTCTTGCAGCAGTTCGATGAGCCGTTCCTTCTTCGCGATGAGCGCGTCAATCTTTGCTGTCTCGCGGTCGAGAAACGCGGCGATGGCGCGCTGCTCTGCGGGCGATGGCAAGGCGCACCATAACTTCGCAATAATCTCTCCAGCAACCCGCTGATGACTGCGCGTCGCGGACTCTACCCGTGCCGAAAGATACTGACGAACCTCTTCGGATGAGTACAGATAAAAGGCAAACTCTGCGACGCAACCCACTGGCTCCATAACGACAAATTCTGACGAACATATAGTTGGTTCGGGATGCGGTTCGGCAATCAAGACGCGAGTCTTGCGTGGGTTGAGCTTTGAAACAAGTAATTCACCCCCATTCAAGAGCAGTTTCATGCTTTCGATCTCTGAGTTTTCTTCTATCTGACCGTCACCCGTTTGTTCGAGTGCCGGGATGCTATAGTGGAAAACCCTACTGCTTGGAAGTTTTTGTGGACTCAACATGTGGCGATTCTCACGTAGAAATCCATCGCTCCTCTGTACCTTCCAATGCGCGGGGATTTCGCCCAGCCACGCGACGCCAGAGTCTTTGTAGGCAGGATAGGGTTTCCACTTTTCGCTCACCCCGCCACCTCGCGCAGCATTTCCAAGATTTCTTTTTCCAATGTCTTGATGTCTGCCTCGATTTCTTCTAACGGGCGCGGCGGCTGATACTTGTAAAAGTAACGGTTAAAGTTGATCTCGTAACCGACTCGACCTATCTGCTTGTCTTTCTTATCGCGCACCGCCGTATTTATCCACGCATCCGGCAAATGCGGTTTTACCTCACGCTCAAAGAACGCATAAACGTCTTCTGTCAACGGGATATTTTCATAATCGCGCAATTCGGGATCGGGTTCGGCATTGCCAGCCGCGTCGCGGCATATCTCGGCGGTCTCGTCGCGTTCGGACAGCGCGGAGAGAATGGCTTTGCGAACCTGCGCGTTGATCTTGTACGCGCCGTCGAGTTTCGCTGCACGCGCAACCAACGCCGCGTCGAGCGCTTGCTCGAACTGAGCGCGATCTTTGATTAGGTCGCGGGGCAGTGATTCGAGCAACGCCAAAATCTTTTCCTGCTGCTTCCTGCCTTCGGTTTCTTCCGCCTCTTTCTCTTTCGCATTCTTCTTCTTGCTGACCGCGAGATTTTGGAATGCTCTTTCTTCTTGCAAGCGCGCGATCCGTTCCGTGCTTGCCTGAAAATTCAGCCGCAACGGTTGCTCGACTGTGATCTTGCGATAACCGAAAACGGTCGTGTCAAAAATCTTACTGTGATCGCTTTCGGCAAACGTTCGATACAATTCTGTGATTTGTTCAATGTGATTGTCCGAAATCTGACGCCGCTTGTCGCCGAGACTCTTTCGCATTGGCACCCAAAAATCGGTCGCGTTAATCAACTGCACCTTGCCGCGTCCTCGTTCCTCTTTGCGATTCGACAGCACCCAGATATAAGTCGCGATCCCCGTGTTGTAAAAGAGTTGCTCCGGCAGCGCGACAATCGCTTCCAACCAATCGTTTTCGAGAATCCAACGCCGAATCTCGCTCTCACCGCTCCCCGCGTCACCCGTGAACAACGGCGAACCATTCATCACAATCGCGACGCGACTACCTTCCTTATTAAGCGGTTGCATCCGCGCGAGCATCTGTTGAAGGAAAAGCAATTGACCATCGCTGATGCGCGGGAGTCCTGCTCCAAAGCGACCGAGTTCTCCCTTCTCCGACTCTTGCTCGACTGCCTCTTGATCCATCTTCCACTCTTTGCCGTAGGGCGGATTCGCGAGCAGATAGTCAAAGCGGCGGTTGGCGTGCTTGTCGTTCGAGAGCGTGCTGCCGAACGCGATGTTGTCCGCGTCTTCACCTTTGGGACTCTTCATCAGTAAGTCGGATTTCGCAACCGCGAAGGTTTCGGGGTTGACCTCTTGTCCGAACAAATGCACTTCGGCATTCTTGTTAATTTCCAAAATGCTTTCTTTGGCAATGGTCAGCATTCCACCCGTTCCACAAACGGGATCGTAGACAGTGCGAACGATATGGTTCTGACTGAGTGTATCTCGATCCAGAGCGAGCAACAATTTCACCATCAGGCGAATGATCTCGCGCGGCGTAAAGTGTTCGCCCGGATTTTCGTTTAAGGCTTCATTGAATTTCCGTATCAACGCTTCAAAGATGGTGCCCATCTCGTGGTTGTCTACCACGTCCGGGTGTAAATCAATTTCCTTAAAGCGCTGAAGCACGAGAAAGAGCAGTCCCGCCTCTTCGAGTTTCGTAATCGTGTTATCAAACTCGAACTTGTCGAGCACCTCGCGCATATTCGGACTAAAGCCGTTGATGTAGTTTCTCAAGTTTGCAGCGACGTTAGCGGGGTCATTGATAATCCGGTCAAAATCGTAAAGGGATGTATTGTAGAACGCATAGCCGGACGCTCTGCGAAGTTGCGGATCGAGATTCTCCAACTTGCCCTTTAACTTGGCATTCGTCGCGAGCACCTTTTCTTTCGTCGGCAGCAAAACGCAATCAATCCGGCGCAGCACCGTGAGCGGCAGGATCACGTCTTGGTACTTGCTGCGCTTGAAACTATCGCGGAGCAACTCTGCGATGCTCCAAAGGAAATTTACCTTATCGCTAAAGTTTTTCATCTGATGTGGAATTGCGTTGAGAGGCGAGCGAGAAAAACAGAAACCCGCTCCGGTGCTTGACCAAAGCGGGCTGTTTGCGAAAAGCGCGATGTCGTGCTACGCTCCAAGCGCCGCTAGGTGTCAACGCACCTTCGGACACGCCCTCGGACGTTCGAACGCCGCGAGGGTGTCTTTATTGTCGCGTTCAATTTTAGCACGCGGGCTAGAGCGCGTCAACGCTGCGTTATCCACAAAGCCCGCGCTAGTCTTCTGAGATCCAGTGGGGCAGACCGCAACGAAATCGTGATGGGTTTATTGGCTAAACAATTGGTGGCAGTATGTGATCAATCCAAATAATGTTGCCGAAGTGCCAAGTCAATTTCAGCACGTATGAATTGGAAATACCCAAACCGAAAGCGATAGAGTCACGCAATGGGTGATCGTTTGAACGAACGCAGCGACGCAGCCAAAATCCGCGCGTATTATGACCAGACCTGGTCCGATTATCGGATGTTCTGGCTCAATCCCACCAACCGCGCGATTCATTTCGGCTATTGGGATGAGCACACGCGCACGCACGATGAATCGCTCGTCAAGATGAATCGCGTGATGGCGGAGCGTATCAAGTTGCAACCGGGCGAACGCTTGCTCGACGCGGGCTGCGGATTCGTTCCGAAGTTCAACACGGCAATCTGCGCGGCGCGCGTGACCAGTGGCGCACACTTGAACGCGGACTGTGGTTTGAAGGAATCCTCACCGCGCGCAGACCGTCCCCAAGATAATGTAAAATTCTTTGACAGCGCACAAGCGGTGTGCTACAATTATTCGCGCGTTGAAACGAGGGAGCGAGTCGCCCTCGTTTTTATAATTTCTGATGATAGATAAGAGTTGAGTAAACGGATATGGAATTATAAGTTCGTTCTAAAATCAGAGATTAGAGTTATCA
>JBBSHK010000269.1:0-5013 GCA_038253185.1 Anaerolineae bacterium
CGTGACTTGGTAACCGTCCATCACCGCTTCGAGCGCGCGCAGCGGATCGATCTCGGTAATAATCACGCGTGCGCCCATCCCGCGCGCGCGACTCGCAATCCCGCGCGAGACCCAACCGTAACCCGCGACCACCGCGGTCTTGCCCGCGAACAAAATATTGGTCGCGCGCAAAATACCGTCAATCGTTGATTGTCCCGTGCCGTAGCGATTGTCAAAAAAATGTTTCGTCTGCGCGTCGTTCACGGCGAGAATCGGAAACTTGAGCGCGCCATCCGCCGCCATCGCGCGCAAGCGGATCACGCCGGTCGTCGTTTCTTCGGTCCCGCCGATCACATTCTTTAACAAGTCCGTGCGCTCTTTGTGCAATTGTGAAACCAAATCCGCGCCGTCGTCCATCGTAATATTCGGCTGCGAATCGAGCGCGCTGTGAATGTGGCGATAGTACGTTTCGTTGTCCTCGCCTTTTATTGCGTACACCGGCACTTCGAAATTGGCGACGAGCGCGGCGGCAACATCATCTTGCGTCGAGAGCGGGTTCGACGCGCACAGCACGACATCCGCGCCGCCTTCCACCAACGTCCACATCAAATTCGCCGTCTCGGTCGTCACGTGCAAGCAGGAGGCGATACGCAAGCCTTTGAGCGGTTGTTCTTTTTGAAATCGTTCGCGAATCAGCCGCAGTACCGGCATCTCCTGTTCCGCCCACAAAATGCGCGAGCGCCCTTTCGTCGCCAGGTTCTCGTCGCGCACATCAAACGTTTTGGTCAGCATTGAAAAAAAGTCTCCTCGATGATAAAAATAGTTGAAGGTTGAAGGTTGACAGGTTCAAGGTTTAGAATTGAACATTTAACTTTTCAACTTTCAACTTTTAACGCTTCGTCCATTCTCTCAATCTGAAACCCTTCGCCAAATTCGTCGCGAAAGCGCGCGATGAATTCAGACAAGTAGTAGCGATGGTTCTGCGTGCCGTATTCTTCCAACGCGTAGGTCGCAGCGAGACTGGCGATGCGTCCGGTCGTCTCCCAATCCAGTTCGTGCATCATCCCTTTGATAATGCCGGCGCGATACGCGTCGCCCACGCCGGTTGGGTCCGCGAGTCGCTCCGCCCGCGCTGGAGGAATCTCGATCACCCGCCCCTGATCGACGATCGTGGAACCTTTTTCCGCTTTGGTCACAATCAACGTCTCGGTCGTCGCCGCGATTTGCTCGCCCGACCAGCCCGTTTTATTTTTCAACATTTCAAATTCGTAATCGTTGACGATGACGAGCTTGGAGCCGCGCACGCCCTCGATCAGATCGTCACCCTGCAAGCGAATGATTTGTTGGCTCGGGTCGTAAATATATTCGATGCCCAGCTCTTTGCATTCTGCTACATATTGCAGCATTGCGCGCGGATCGTTGGGAGAAATCACCGCCAGCTCGATGTCGCCGTCCACGTGATCTTTGAACGAGACGGTGCGCGCATAGGCCATCGCGCCGGTGTAGAATGACGCAATTTGATTTTGGTCCTTGTCGGTGCTCACAAAAAAGGATGCGGTGAATTCGTCGGGGATGACAATGATCGCGGAGGTGTCAATCCCGTGCAATTCCAGCCAGCGGCGATATTCCGCAAAGTCTTCGCCCACCGTCGCCATAATCTTCGGTCGCTCGCCCAACAGCGCGAGATTGTATGCGATATTCGGCGCGACGCCGCCGCGTTGTTTCTTCATCGAGTCGACGAGAAACGACACCGAGATCTCGTGAATCTTGTCGGGCAGAATGTGGTCTTTGAAATAGCCCGGAAAGACCATGATATAGTCGTAGGCGATCGAGCCGGTGAGGAGAACGGTCACAAAAAGTTGCTCCGAAATCAGTCTTCTAGTTGTCGCTCACGAGTCCATCAAGCGCGCGGGCTTGTTGAATATATCTTGCCAGACGTTCACCATTTTTTCGGGAGCATCGAGAATCCGCAAAAAGGCGTTCACGATTTTCGGATCGAATTGTGTGCCCGCACCGCGTTTCAATTCCGCACGTGCGGCGCGCGGGCCCAACGCTTTGCGATACGGTCGATCGGAAAGCATTGTGCCGTACGCGTCCGCGACGGACACAATGCGCGCGAGCAGCGGAATGTTTTCGCCCTCGAGTCGTCCGGGGTAACCGCTGCCGTCGTAACGCTCGTGGTGATGCAAAATGACGGGCACGCACGGGCGCAACGTCGGAACGCGACTGATTAATTCAGCCCCCACCGTCACATGCGTTTCAATCAATTCGCGTTCGGCGGGCAGCAGCGGACCGGGCTTGAGCAGAATGCCATCACTCACCGCGATCTTGCCGACATCATGCAACAGGCTCCCCTGGAATAGTGTGTCCTGTTCCTCTTCATTCAAGCCAAGCTCCTGCGCGACCGAGACCGCAAATCCAGCCACGTCTTCGCAATGACCACGCGTGTACGCGTCCTTTGCCTCGATCGCGTCGCACAACAACGCCATCGTGCCCGAATAGGCATCTTCGAGCTCGCGACGGAGCCGATGGTTCTCGAGCGCGACCGCGGCGTGGCTCCCAATTCCGAGCAAGAGTTTGGTATCCTCTTCGGTAAAAGGTCCGGATTGTTTATTGGCGATGATGACGACACCGGCTGATTTTCCTCGGATAATAATTGGATACGCCGCCAGATTCCGGACTGTTTTTCTCAACGAGCCGGTCGCGTGACGCGCGATCTCCGGACGCTCATTGATCGCAATAACTTGTTCTTGATCGACGACCCGCTGCACCACCTTCTGCAATAGCGGCGAGTCCGCGCGAATCTGACCAAAGTTAATAGCCGCGAGCAATTTGGGAGGATGGTCCGCCGACAAGAACACGCCTTTCTCTGCGCCGATAATCTCCACGGGCGTTTGCAAAATCCGCATATAAACATTTTCGCGGCTCATTCGCCGCGCCAGTTCGATGTGATACATCCGCCGCAATTCATCTTCGAGCCGCGCCGCGCGTTTTTCCTCTTCGACTTGGCTTCGTTCTCGCGCCTCTGCTTCGGCACGCGCCTGCTCAAGTTCAGTTTCTGTTTGCCCCAGCCGCGCTTCAAGCTCGCGCAATCGCTGCGCCATAGCGTCGCTGATCGCTTCCTGCTCACGCGCCTCGGCTTGCCAACGCGTTCGCTCGTCCAATATCGCCGTGGCTTCTTGCCGCACCCGATCGAGCTCGCCCAAAAATCCGCTGCCATTTACAGATGCTTGAACCCGCTGATTTTTTCGAGTTGCCATCGACCACCTCCCAATGCAGCCAACACTCTCAGTCCGCCGACTCCTCCATGATGCGTAACAAGTTTTCCTGAAATGGTGGATACACCAAACCCTTCTCAGTGACCAGAGCTGTAATGTATTTGTGCGGCGTCACGTCGAACGCGGGATTGCCAACGTTCACGCCTTCGGGCGCGATGCGTACACCATCAATCGTCGTCACCTCCGTTTCGTCGCGTTGTTCGATAGGAATATCATCGCCGCTGGCGAGATTCATATCAATGGTCGAAGTCGGCATCACCGCATAAAACGGCACATTGTTTTCTTTCGCCACCACCGCCAGCTTGTACGTGCCGATTTTGTTCGCCACATCGCCGTTCGCCGCCACGCGGTCCGCGCCGACAAAGCACGCCTTGACTCCGCCGCGCCGCAAATAATAACCCGAGGCATTATCCGCGATGAGCGTCATCGGCACGTCGTTCTGCATCATCTCCCATGCGGTGAGCCGCGCCCCTTGCAAACGCGGGCGCGTTTCGTCCACGAGCACGTGAATCTTTTTTCCCTGCCGATGCGCTTCGATCAGAACACCTTGTGCCGTCCCGCCGTCAACCGTCGCCAAGACTCCGGCGTTGCAGTGCGTAATTAAAGTGTCGCCATCCTCGATCAATGCTGCGCCATTGCGCGCCATTTCGAAATTCGTCGCGACATCCTCTTCCGCAATCGCCTGCGCCTCATTCACGATCAGTTCGCGCAAATCGGCGACGGGAATATTCGCGGCGCGCGCTTTTTTCATAATGCGGTCGAGCGCCCACGCGAGATTTACCGCGGTGGGTCGCGTGGCGCGCAATTCCTGCGCCGCGCTTTCCAGCTCGCGCAAAAATTCGTCGCGGGTCGCGGCTCTCGATTCCAGCGCGGCGAGCGCGAGACCAAATGCCGCCGCCGCGCCAATCGCCGGCGCGCCGCGAATCCACATCTCCTTGATCGCGCGGGCAACCGCGAAATAATCGCGCAACTCTGCAATCACCAGTTCGTGCGGCAGCTGGCGCTGGTCGATCATTCGCACCACGCCATCGTTCAGTTCAATCGTTCGCATTGATTCTAGGGCTGAGAAACAAAAAATCTCCCGCGCGGGGAGAATACATATAGCAGGAGTCTCCTCCTCATCTTCCAGACGCGAATCGCGCCGTTTGCAATTCGCCCTCTGCCGGAATTGGCACCTTCCAAGAGTGACCAGTGACGAGTGGCAAGTGACCAGGAAATCTGCATTTCTGCTGGCGATATGTAAACTTGCCCCTGACACTCACGCGGTTGCCGAGGTTTCACAGGGACGGTCCCTCCACATCCTCTGGAAGAGTGCCCCGCCCGCAGCGGGGAGTCCAGCCACGTTCGCATTCCGAGCCGCGAACGAAATTTTTTGTAAATGCTCAAGTCACGCCTCACTGTTCGGCAAGGAAGCGTAATTATAGCATAAGCAAAATCATTTGTCTAAACACGATGACTCGGCACAGAAAATTTTGACCACGCGAAACCCAAGCTGCATCATCGTCCATTGTCCATTATTCATTTGGCATTGTTCATTTATTTGCTATAATGCCGCGCGTGAACGTTGACCTCCGCCGTGAGTGGACCCGGGATGCCGCGACCACAGGACAAGATAACGAACGCGATCCGGCGCTGAATGACACGGCTTTCAAGACTCTCGACCGATTGTATCCTCTGCTCGTTGCGCTGCTTGCCATTTTTGCGATTGCGCCGCTCACTTTCCCCGGCTCGTTGCAGACTCACACTGGCTTGAACG
>JBBSHK010000270.1:0-5010 GCA_038253185.1 Anaerolineae bacterium
AAATGCCAAAGCAGCCGCGATGTCCTCGCGTTCTAGATCTGGGTAGTCAGCGAGAATCTCGTCCGGTGTCATGCCTCCGCTGAGTAACTCCAGCATCAACTCGACGGGATAACGCAAGCCGCGAATGCTCGGCTTGCCATGGAGGACAGCAGGATCAATCGTAATCCTGTTCATAGTGCTCATAATGAAATCCGTAAGAGATCAGGACTGGGTTTTCTCAATCCTGATCACTCATTGTCCAGCACTCGGTAGGTTATCGCCGATACTTGTTCATCAACTTTTCGAGCGAGTACTCGCCTTTGGTCGCTTTCTGACGAACGCCGCTGAAGGCTTCGTCGTAGGTCGGGCGCTCCTCTTGATAATACAGACCAAGGAAGAGCGTCTCGTTATTCATCGCGAGTTCCATCGCCTTCGCGCGGTCCGATGGATTGTGATCGGCGGGCAGCGGCTTGGTCACTTCTTTATAATGATCGTACGTGTCGTAAAAAGTCACGCACGGCGAATACACTTGCAGGAACGAAAAACCCTTGTGCTGCATCGCCTGCTTGATGAGCTGCGTGACTTCCTTTGGCTTGGAAGAAAAACCGCGCGCGATCCACGTCGCGCCGCCGGCGAACGCAAGCAGCAGCGGATTCAACGGACGCTCGACGCTGCCGTACGGCGACGCTTTGCGCTCCATCCCCATCGGACTCGTCGGCGAGGGTTGACCTTTGGTCAGTCCATAAATTTCATTGTCCATCACGATGTAGGTAATATTCACATTGCGGCGCGCGGCGTGGGGAAAATGTCCCATGCCGATAGAGAACGCGTCGCCGTCACCACCGACCGCGACGACTTCCAATTCGGGATGCGCCATTTTGATTCCGGTCGCGAGTGGCAACACGCGCCCGTGCGTACCGTGAAAACCGTACGAGTTGCAGAACGCGGGAAAACGTCCCGAGCAGCCGATGCCCGATGCGATGACGAGTTGCTCCGGTGGGATGTGTAGTTCGCTGATCGCTTTATAAAAAGACGAGAGCACGCCAAAGTCGCCGCAGCCCGGACACCAGATCGGCTTGACATCGCTCTTGTATTCTTGCGGCTTGAGTTCGACCGGCTGAAATGTGTAGGTAGGTGTATCGATTAACATTTAATAACTCCAGTTTCGGAGTATGGACGTATGGGTGTAATTTCTCTCATTCTTCCGCACTCCCATATGCTCACACTTTTTCGTTGATTCCTTCGTACGTCACTTTGATCTTGTTATAGATCTCGCGCGTCGCAAAGGGCACGCCTTCGTACTTGTTGAGGCGAATGAATTCGCGTCCGAACTCTGCTTGCAGCATCCGCGCGAATTGTCCGGTAAAATTCAATTCAGGAATAATTACCGCGGCGCGGTCGCGAATGAATTCGCCAATATGCTCGCGCGGCAGTGGGTACAAAAGTTTTGGATAAAGCACCGCGACTTTCATTCCTTCGCTTTGCGCGCGCATCACGGCTTCGCGGACGGGACCGATGGTCGAACCCCAACCAACAATCGCGACTGGCGCGTCATCGTCGCCGAACTGTTCGAACATTTGCCACGCTTTATAATCTTGCAGCGAGCTCGCCAACTTGCGCGCGCGTTTCTCGAAATTCGCCGCGTGCACATCGGGTTCGAAAATCGGCGCGCCGCTCTCCATCTTCTCCAGACCTTCCGCCGTATATTGTCCACCCGGCATTCCCGGCAGCGACATCGGCGAGATGCCATTCTCGGTGATGCGGTAACGCAGATATTCATTATCGCCGCCGGTGCCGCCGGAACCATTGCCGTCCGCTTTGTGACCGTTGGCGTTGGGCTGCCATAAAAGTCGCGGCTCGTGTTTCACTTTTGAAAGATCGAAAGGCGGGATGGTCGAAACGCGCACCGACATATCCTGATCGCTCAAGAAAATTACCGGCGTCTGGTACTTTTCCGCGAGATTGAACGCATGAATTATCTGATAGAAACAATCTTCCACCGACACGGGCGCGACCACAATGCGCGGTGAATCATCGTGCGCGCCGAAGATCGCGATGCGAAGATCACCCTGCGAAACTTTGGTCGGCATTCCGGTCGAGGGACCCGCGCGCTGCACGTCCACGATCAAGAGTGGGATTTCCGTCATCGTCGCGTGCCCGAGCATTTCTATCATCAGCGAAAGTCCGGGACCACTCGTCGCCGTCATCGAGCGCACGCCGGTGTACGACGCGCCAAGCGCCATCGTGATCGCGGCGATTTCATCTTCTGCCTGAATCATCGTACCGTGAATCTGCGGAAACTCTGCCGCGAGAAATTCCATAATGTCCGACGCGGGCGTAATCGGATAGCCCGCGTAAAAGCGACAGCCTGCCGCGATCGCGCCAATCGAGAGCGATTGATTGCCGCTCATCACCAACCGCTCTTCTTGCACGCCGCCTGTGGGTGGAATCAAATGGTACGGCGATTCTTTTGAAATATTTTTCTCGACGTACTCGTATCCGGTCCGCAGCGCCAGCAAGTTCTGCTCAAGCAATTCTTTCTTCTTGCCCAACTGCTTGCGTACCATCTCTTCGGCTTTGTCATACGGCAGATCGAAAAGTTTCACCATCGCGCCAATGGTGATGATGTTGCGCCCGCGCGAAAAGTTGATCGACTTGGCAATCTCATTCAGCGGCAAACCATACTGCTTGACCCCTTCGGGGAGCGCGGCGGGCGGCTTGCTGTCGTTCGAATTGTAAATCAAGAACCCACCCGGCTTGATTAGGTCATAATATTTGTCGATGGATTCTTGGTCGAACGCAATCAGCATATCGAGGTCGTCACCCTGCGAGTAAACCGGATCGACCGACGCGCGCGCTTGGAACATAACGTGCCCGCCCTTGATCTCGGCGGGAATGGTACGCGTGGTGTAAATTTCCAATCCTGAAAACGCGGCGATGCGCGCGAAAATTTCACCGGTGGTGACGATACCACCGGCTGCCGAATCACCGCCGACGCGGACGGTTAAATCAGTTGAAGCCATATCGGACTCCTATCCATTAATCCAACGACAAGTCAACTATTTAGAGGCGCAGCTCTACTCTCGTCAATTCCAAAAATAAAAAGGCGAGCGACGCCATTTGTGATTATTATAGCACAATTGGGCTGACTCGTGGTTGCGCGGCAGCGAGGTCTAAGAAAGTGTTTTGAAAATCCTTCGACTAAAGTCGAATGGCAAGCGAAAAGGTTAAAACGTTTGGGTTTTAGGCTTTAGCCTGTTCCCTTGCCAGCAGGTTTCAACCTGCGGAATGAATTTCAAAACACTCTCTAACGGCGCAACAAGGGCTTCGCCCCTATCCCCGAATTTCACACTCGAAACTCTTGGATCGCCGCGATCACTTCGTCTTGCTCTGCCTCCGAAAGCTCATTGTAAAATGGCAGGCGTAGCAGGCGGTCGCTCAAATCTTCTGTCACCGGGCAATCACCCGCTCTGCCGCCGAAACGCTGTCCCATTTCAGAAAGGTGCAGCGGTAAATAATGGAACACCGCGAGAATCCCGCGCGCTTTCAAATGCGCGATCAATTTTTCGCGAGACTGCAGCGAGGGTAAAAGCAAATAATACATATGGTAGGGCTGCTCGCATTCCTGCGGCACGATCGGGCGCCGCACGCCATTGGCTTCCGCCCATGCGCGCAACTCTGAATCATAGCGCTCCCAAACGCGCCGACGCGCGTTTTGAATCCAATCCCGCTGTTCCAATTGTGCGAAGAGAAACGCCGCGAGAATGTCTGACGGCAAATAACTCGAACCGACATCAACCCAGGTGTACCTGTCCACCTGCCCGCGGAACAAGCGGCTGCGATTCGTGCCCTTTTCGCGAATAATTTCTGCGCGCTCGATGTAACTCGGATCATTGATGACCAGCGCGCCGCCCTCCCCGCACGAAATATTCTTTGTCTCGTGAAAGCTCTGCGTGGCGAACGTGCCAAAGCTGCCAAGATTTTTTCCGCGATATTTTCCGAACAGCCCGTGCGCATTGTCTTCAACCAACGGCACGCCGTGTCGCGTCGCGATGTCCGTAATCGCATTCATCTCGCAACCCACACCGGCGTAATGCATCACCACAATCGCTTTCGTGCGCGGCGTGACGAGCCGCTCCAATTGCGCTTCGTCCAGGTTCAGCGTGTCAGGGCGAATGTCGATGAACACCGGACGCGCCCCGCGCAATACAAACGCGTTGGCGCTGGACACGAACGTGAATGAGGGGACAATCACTTCTTCTCCGGAGCGAATGTCCAACAACAGCGCGGCAAGTTCCAGCGCGTGTGTGCAGGAGGTCGTGAGCAAAACTTTCGGCGCACCCAACAATTGTTCCAGCAGCGCGTGGCATTTGTGAGTGTAAAGTCCATCGCCCGAAATCTTGCCGACCTGAATGGCGTCCGTTATGTACGCCAATTCATTCCCCACCATACACGGACGATTGAACGGGATTTTGTACGGTGATAAACTCGTCGCGTTCAATTTCAATCCGCTATTTCCGGCGCGTAGTTGTAAGCTCATTTATTCCTCCGAGCTTGCTTCGTACATCGAAGGCGCGTCGAGTAGATGTGGCGCGTGCGGCGCGTGCCAATGAAACACGGCTTCCGCTTTTGAAAAGCGACCGCCAAAGTGTGGCACCATATTCACAATCGCGCGGTTCGGCGCGGAAACTTTGGTCGATACGCGGCGAATGCCCTCCTGCTTCAATTGTGCCAGCGCGCCCGCCGATAGCTCCACCCCGACAATACCGCCTTGCAGGGTCGGCTCGACGGCGGCAATCGTCAGGTACGCGCTCGCCCCCTCAACCGTCACGTGCATAAAACCTCGTACCCGCGCGCGTGCGCTGGCGACATAGATTCGGCTGGCGGGTCCGAGTGTCGCAAACGCATTGCTCAACCAGCGGCGATAGCGGCGGTCTGCCAATCCGCGCGGAAAACGCAGATCGGAGTGATAGCGACCAAAGCGAAAAGCGCTCTCGGCAATGCGCTCCACCTCGGGCTGCTCCTCGGGCG
>JBBSHK010000271.1:0-5006 GCA_038253185.1 Anaerolineae bacterium
ATCGCCGTCGGCGTCGCCATCTTGAAGTACCGACTGTATGACATTGACCTCCTGATTAATCGCACCTTGGTCTACATTCCGCTTACCGCGTTGCTTGCGGGAATCTTTAGCGCGTCGATCACGATCACACAAAAAATATTCGTTGCCCTGACGGGGGCGACGTCGGACGCTGCCACCGTCCTTACGACGCTGATTGTCGTCGCCACGTTCGAGCCACTCAAAGCCGCGCTGCAAAATTTTGTGGACAAGCGTTTCAAAGAGGCACCCGACCCAACGCGCAAGTTAAAGACTCTGGGCGATCAGATGCGCGCGGTGCTGCAAGTGATGGATGTCGACCAGATGACGCGCCGCGTGCTGGACGAAGCGGTCGCGGCATTCGGCGCGCACGGCGGCGCAATTTATCTCGACGCGAACGGAAGCGACAAGCTCATTCGCACCATCGGGGAATGGAATGGCGACGCGCAGCTGAGCGTGCCATTACAGAACAATGGCGCGCGCCTCGGCATGCTTACTCTCGCCGCGCGGCGGAATGGCGCAGAGTACACCGCGCAGGATCGCGAAACATTGCAGCAGATCGCGGACCTCACCGCGCAGGCGATTGTTCTTGATGAACGAGCGAAGGGAATGACCCGATGAGTGTGGAAGAAACAATGTCCCGAAACGCCGCGCCGAGTGCCGCGCAGGAAGAGGCGCATTCGCGCTTGCGCGGGCGCGCGCTTTTCTTCGCACGCGCGTTGTGGTTCATCGCCGTCGCGGTGGTGTTGGGGCTGTACGCGCTCAGCGTTCCTTTGCAAGCGCAAGTGCTCCAGACGGCGTGCGCGGACAATTGCCAGTACGGACAGCTCACCGCAGCGCAGTTGCAAGAGTTGTCGCAGTTGGGGCTGTCGCTCAATTTTTACATTAGTTTTCAGATCGCGCTCAACACCATCTTCTTTTTCGTCTTTTTCGTGGTCGGCGCGCTGATCTTTTGGCGCAAGTCGAGCGATTGGTTCGGCATCTTTGTCGCACTCGCGCTCGTCCTCTTTGGCATCAGTTTTGGCAACCCACTGCCGCTCATCGCAAAATATTATCCCGCGTTCAGTTTTCCATCGCTCGTGCTGGCTGGCATCGGCGGCACTCTGATCGGGATTTTTATGTACCTTTTTCCGGACGGACGATTTGTGCCGCGTTGGACGCGCTGGCTGGTGCCATTCGTCGCCGCGCGTGAATTCGCGAGTGGCTTTGGACTGGATACGCCAATCCTCACAGCGGCGTTTCTGATTGAGCTGGCAAGTTTTCTCTTTGCCCAAATCTATCGCTACCGCCGCGCGTCGAGCGCGGTCGCGCGGCAGCAGACCAAATGGTTTGTCTATGGGGTCTCCGTCGCGATCCTCGGTTTCACCTCTCTCATTCTCGTCTTTGGTCTGAGCTCGCCGGACGGTAAGCCGACTTCAGTGCTGCTGTCCTTGATTGCGGGTACGGCGCTCTACCTGTTCGTGCTCCTCATCCCGCTCTCGATCATGATGGCGATCCTGCGCTATCGCCTGTGGGACATTGACCTCCTGATCAATCGCACACTGGTCTATGTGCCGCTGACCGCGATTCTCGCCGGAGTGTTTGCCGCCTCCATTACACTCA
Source organism: Anaerolineae bacterium (assembly GCA_038253185.1). Taxonomy (GTDB): domain Bacteria; phylum Chloroflexota; class Anaerolineae; order UBA4142; family SHND01; genus JBBSHK01. The sequence continues at coordinate 1,618 of JBBSHK010000271.1, forward strand.
CGCAAAAATTTTTCGTCGCGCTGACCGGACAATCATCGGACGCGGCGACCGTACTGACGACACTGATCGTGGTCGCCGCCTTCGAGCCGTTGAAAGCTGGCTTGCAAAATTTGGTGAATCGGCGTTTCAAGCCTCCGTCGAAAAAATTTGGCGCGTTCGGGGAACAACTGCGCGCGTTTGTGGAATTGCACGATCGCTCTGAAGTGGCGCGGCGATTGCTTGACGAGACAGCGACGACGCTCGACGCAAAAAGCGGAGCGGTTTATTTGGACCACAATGGACAATCCGAACTCGTGTATCAACTCGGCGAATGGAAGGGTGATGCCGTGTTAACCATTCCCTTGACGGAGAACGGCGCACACATCGGCGAACTGTCGCTCAGCGCGCGGCGGAATGATACCGAATATACAGAGGAAGAACGCGCGAGTGTCGCGGAAATCGGCGCGCTGGTTGCGCGCGTGATCGCCATAGCGGAGCGAACGGATATGACTGACCGCATGAGGCAATGAATGACGAACAGCGATTTCAACGCCTCGCGGGTGTGATTACACTCGCGTCGCTGCTGCCGGCATTGGGCGCGGGGGTGTGCCTCGGCGCGGCGGCAAATTTTAATATTGCCTTTATGGGAAATCCCGGCGCGCTCATCACCATCGGCGCGAGCGGCGCGAATCTTTTTCGCTGGGGCATGGTGCTCGACGTGTTCGGCTACTATCTCTTGCTCGCGCCGCTTGCCTTGTTTCTGTGGAATGCGTTGAAACGTACGAGTCCGCTGCTTGTTACGCTTTACACCTTGTGTGGCTTGGGTTACATTTTAGCCGGCGCGCTGGGCGCGATCATGCTCGCCGCCGTCGAACCGCCGCTCATCGTCCAATACGCGCAAGCCACTGCCGCGTCGCGCGAGACGTTGCAAATTGTGTTCAATAGTTTTCTGAACGCGGTGTATCTTGGTTTGTGGAATCCGCTCGAAGCGCTGCTTGCGGGAATTTGGTGGGTGGGCATCGGCGCGCTGATGAAACGCGAGCGGCGCGCGCTCGGCATTGTCACGATGCTGCTCGGACTCGGCGCGCTGCTCGACGCGGTTGGAAATATTATCGGACAGGAAGCAATCTTTGTGATTGGCGTGAGCTGGCTCGTGCTCTTTTTCTTTGTGTGGGTCGCGTGGTGCGGCATTGAATTGTTGCGACGACCGCTGGTGAGCGCAGGGGTGGGCGGATGAAGAAAGATCGCGTTTTATGGCTTGTATGGTCCGTGTGGGCGCTTACCGTCGTCATTATCATTGCGGAGGAGATTTTCGGGTATCTCAATGATCCATCTCTCACTTTGAGTGCTGCCTTGTACGGCTTGGTGCTGCTCGCGTTCGCGACGGTCGGCGCGCTCATCATCTCGCGCCGCGCTGAGAACCGCATCGGCTGGCTTCTTGCTGGGGGCACCTTCCTGCTTTCGCTTGGGGGGTTGGCTCTGGAGTACGCAGTTTACACATTGCTCATCGCGCCGCGTGCGCTGCCAGGTGGAGAGTGGATGCTATGGTTCGGCGGCTGGGTTCGCTCGCTTGGATTTTTCACTCTCGTCATATTTGTACCCCTGCTCTTCCCGAACGGCAGGGTGCCTTCACCGCGCTGGCGGCGCGTCGCGTGGCTTGCTGTTGGCGATGTTGTGCTTGCTACCGTCGTAAATATATTTGCTCCGACGCAGGAACAAGAGCTGCGCCTTCCACCTCTCCCCAACCCGCTCGGCATTATCATTCCGCCCAACATCTACCAACCGCTGAATGGAATCAGTTTTGTTGGCTTAGGCATTCTGATGCTGCTCGTCGCCGCCTCTGTGGTTATTCGCTTTCGTCGCGCGGCGGGCGAAGAACGCCAACAGCTCAAGTGGTTCGCTTACGCGGGCGTCGTGGCGGCGATCATTTTTGCTTTCATTCTCATTGGGACTTTCACCCTGCCCGATGTCGTCATGACCAAGATTGGCGGCACATTGTTTTCACTCCTGCTGGCGGGCTTTCCGATTGCGCTCGGCATTGCGATCCTCAAATATCGCCTCTATGAAATTGACCTGCTGATTAATCGCACGTTGGTGTACGTTCCGCTCACGGCGATTCTCGCCGGAATTTTTTCCGCGTCGATCACGCTCACGCAAAAATTCTTTGTTGCCATTACTGGACAAACATCGGACGCGGCAACAGTATTCACGACGCTGATTGTGGTCGCCGCATTCGAGCCGCTCAAAAGCGGGCTGCAAACGCTGGTGGATAAAAAATTCGAGCAAGCGCCGGACGCGGCGAAAGAATTGAAACAGTTTGAGGACCAAGTGCGCGCGGTGGTCCAAGTCACACGCGTCGACCAGCTCACGCGCCGGTTGCTTGAAACGACCGTGCGCGCCTTTGATGCCCGAGGTGGCGCGGTGTATCTCGGCAGCGACGGCAATTTACAATTGGCGCAGAGTTTGGGCGAATGGAACGGCGAAGTGGAATTAGCGGTGCCGATGTCAAGCGCCGAGCGCGCAGTACAATTGGGTGTGATCAATTTGGGCGCGCGACGGAACGGCGCAGAGTACAGCGCGCGCGATCGCGAGACATTGCAGCAAATTGCGAATCTGGTCGCGTTGGCGATTGAAGCTGCAAGGAATGAATGATGCGAATCGGCATTGATTACACCTCCGCCGCGCGTCAGCGCGCGGGCATTGGGCGATACACGCGCGGTCTCATCGGCGCGCTCGCGCGACTCGACCGGCAGAATCAATACGCGCTGCTGATTCCGAATGACGCACACGCAAGGGCATTTCGTGAATTACCCTTACCAGATAATTTCCGCATTTATCGCGCGCCGCTCTCTGAAAAATTGTTGGTGACGATGTGGCAGCGCGCGGGCTTGCCATTACCCGTCGAGCAGTTCATCGGCGCGAGTGACGTTTTTTATTCGCCCGATTTCGTTTTGCCGCTGACACGCGCCAAAAAGAAAATTCTCACCGTGCACGATCTCTCGTTCAAGCGCGTGCCCGAGACCGCGGTGCCGAAACTGAAATGGTATCTCGACGGCGCGGTGCCGCGTGCAGTAAAACGCGCGGACTTGATTCTGGCGGATTCGAACGCAACGCGCGAGGATTTGATCGAATTGTTTCGAGTGCCGCCGTCGCGCGTGCAGACGCTCTATTCGGGCGCGGAAGATTTTTTTCAGCCGATGCGTAAGGAGCAGGCGCTCGCGAAAATAAAATCCAAATACCATTTGGAGAAGCCATTCATCCTGAGCGTCGGCACTATCGAGCCGCGCAAAAATCTCGCGCGCGCGATCGAAGCGTACGCGCGATTGCCCCAGCGAAAAGAATTTGATCTGGTGCTCGCGGGTGGACAAGGATGGATGTACGATGAGATTTTGAGCGCGCCAGAAAAATTC